>NZ_JBHFNP010000206.1:0-11496 GCF_041929235.1 Microseira sp. BLCC-F43 | reverse complement strand
GTTTAATTACCTTTGATGCCTTTCGGCGTTGAGCGCGTGATTTTACTCAACTAATTGATTTAATCAGGCTTACGTTTAATTACCTTTGATGCCTTTCGGCGTTGAGCGCATTTCTGATCGCAAAGATAGACCGCGTTCAGTCGCGTTTAATTACCTTTGATGCCTTTCGGCGTTGATCGCCGACCAAGGAGCGAAGGTTACCCTTCGCCTATTTGAGTTTAATTACCTTTGATGCCTTTCGGCGTTGATCGCTCATATCTGGGGTTTGGGCAAGAGTTGGATCTGAAAAGTTTAATTACCTTTGATGCCATTCGGCGTTGATCGCTAGGGAGGTCTGTTTAAGTCTTCTAATGCCTTTTGGTTTAATTACCTTTGATGCCATTCGGCGTTGATCGCCCAAACTAGAACAATTAGATTTAACATATCAAATAGTTTAATTACCTTTGATGCCATTCGGCGTTGAGCGCCCATTCGGCGTTGAGCGCACAGTACACAGCTACAGTAAACTGTGTTAACGTTTAATTACCTTTGATGCCGAAAGGCGTTGATCGCAATAAAAAGCCAGCTTTTATACTAGCAATTAATCTAGATCAAATGCCTAACATTAACTTAGATTTAACCCTCAATCGCTTGGGGGATTTTAACGAACAAATTACAGCATTATGCACCAAGTGGCGCATTAAAGAATTAGCGCTGTTTGGCTCAGTTTTGCGAGATGATTTTTGCCCATAAACAAGCGACATAGATGTGTTGGTAACTTTTGCACCTGATTACCGATGGACATTCGATGATGCGATGCAGATGCAGGAGGAACTTGAAACTTTATTCGGGCGCCAGGTAGATATCCTGAGCAAGCAATCTATTGAACAAAGCATTAACTGGATCAGAAAACAGGAAATTCTTAACTCGGCACAGGTGATTTATGTCGGCGAATAGAGATATGGCTTCTTTGTTGGATATTGTGCAAGCTTGCCAGATGATTCAACGCTACGTTACAAAAATTGACCGCGATGGGTTAGCAGCTTCTGATGAAAAACAAGCTGCTATTCTTTATCGAATTATGGTCATCGGTGAGGCAACGAAACGCATTTCAAGTGAATTTCGCGCTCAAAATCCAGAAATACCCTGGAAAGATATGGCAGGAATGACAGATTGGGTTTCTCATGCTTACGATCGCATAGATTTAGACATCGTTTGGGATGTTGCCCAAAACAAAATTACTCAACTCCTAGCTCAGCTTGAACCACTGATTTCAACCAATTAAAATACCCTCAATATAACCCGCGTTTGATTCTGCGATCGCATTCGGTTTTTGAGGATAAGCTATAATTATCTTTATTGCCGAGTGTTACATTCACTCTCGCGAGGGTTCTATGATTCAAACTCAAAATAAACTGACAATAGACGAATTTCTAGCAATGCCCGCAGCAGATGTCACTTATGAGTTAGTTGATGGAGAGGCAATCCCTAAAATGTCACCCAAACGATTTCATTCCAGATTGACAGGTGCTTTTTACACCCTGCTGACTCAGTGGTGTCAAGAGCGGGGAGAAGTTGGTATAGAATGGGCAATTACCCTCAAGCGGAACAATCGTGACTGGGTGCCAGTTCCCGATCTGCTCTATATTTCTTATACACTTCTTCCCCTCGATCGCTTTCTCGATGAAGCTTGTCCAGTTCCTCCCGAATTAGTCATTGAAATTATTTCCCCAGATCAAACCTTTGGCGATTTGAGTGAAAAAGCAATAGATTACCTCAATGCAGGAGTTTCTAGAGTTTGGATCGTCGATGCAAAAGCCAGAACCATTACTATTTTTTATCCCGATGCACCGCCCCAAACAATAAGAGGAGATGCACTCTTAACTGATTCTATTTTAGAAGGACTCCAACTCACACCAGCGCAAATTTTTCAACAGGCGAAACTTCCGCCAGTATAAGGGCACTTTTTGTCAGCGTTATCGCTAAAATCGATCCGGCGTCTACAAAAGAATTATCCAGACAATACCATGTCAAAACCACAAGGTCGCAAAATCGCCCCCGTCCCTATTCCCAAAGGTATTGATGTTGTCGATTTAATCGAAAATTACTTTACCGCCTACAACTCTGCCCGACTGCGGGAAATCTGCCAATTACTCAGTCGCGAAGTACTGCAAGAAGGCGTTACCGTGGGATTGAGTCTATCCGGCGCCATGACACCCGCCGGATTCGGAATTTCTGCCCTCGCACCCCTGATTCGCAATGGTTTTATCGATTGGATAATCAGCACTGGTGCGAATCTTTACCACGATATGCACTATGGATTGGGTTTTGAACTGTTCGCGGGCAACCCATTTTTAGATGACATCAAGCTGCGCGAAGAAGGCACGATTCGTATTTATGACATTATTTTCGGCTACGATGTGCTGTTGGAAACCGATGCCTTCATTCGCAAAATTCTGCAAGCAGAACCGTTTCAGAAGCGCATGGGAACTGCTGAGTTTCACTATCTGCTAGGCAAGTACGTGCGGGAAGTCGAAAAGCAAGTCGGCGTCAAGCATTCTTCCTTATTGGCAACGGCTTATGAATGCGGCGTGCCGATTTATACTTCTTCTCCAGGAGATAGTTCGATTGGGATGAACGTGGCGGCGTTGGCGTTGGAAGGGTCTAAATTGGTGATCGATCCGGCGATAGATGTGAACGAAACGGCTGCGATCGCATACTACGCCCGCGAAACCCCAAACCCCGACATCGAAGGCAAAAGCGCTGCAATTATTTTAGGCGGCGGTAGTCCCAAAAACTTCCTACTGCAAACCCAACCCCAGCTACACGAAGTACTGGGATTGGAAGAACGAGGACACGATTATTTTGTGCAAATTACCGATGCGCGTCCCGATACCGGCGGTTTATCTGGCGCAACTCCCAGCGAAGCCGTTAGTTGGGGTAAAGTTGACCCAGAAGAATTGCCCAATACCATTGTTTGCTACACCGACAGCACGATCGCATTGCCTTTAATTACCGCCTATGTCATGACCGAATGCGAACCTCGTCCGTTGAAACGGTTGTGCGATCGCCGCCAAGATATGCTACAAAACCTCCAAGCCGCATATCTAGCAGCCAAAACTCAGCCATCGGATCAAGTTCCCGCCGCTGTCGCAGAAATGGCTTCCGAACAACCCGTGGCAACTTATCCTTGCGGCAGGGTAATTCCCCATAACCCGTAGCAGCAGGGGAGCAGAGGAGATGGGGAGCAGGGGAGAATGTACATTCAAATTCCCCTGGAGCCCACCTGCACAAGAGCACACCTGCCCCTCTGCTCCTCTGCCTCAACAGAGTCCCTAATTCTTACCTTTTAACCGGGTGCAAAGGCATTAACATGCCAGATCGTAAAGTCGTCACAATCAATTGATCGCGACCGCTTAAAAACCTAAACTCAACATCATAAACACCCGGTTCGTATTCTTGCACAACCGTCCCAACCTGCCCTCGAAATAATCCTATATCTGGCCGATCTTCAACCAGCGTCACTTGCTCGCCTATTTTAATTTTTTTCCTCATTTTTCCCATTCCTCCCTAATTAGAATGTTAAATTGTAAATTCTTTCCTCCAATCAGTTGACGAGCCAAATTTAGAGCAAATTATTATGTTAGCTAGCATCCGCTTAATTAATTATCATTTTACTCCGAGCGCTTAAACTAATTCCTAATCCCAAAAATCCCATTAGCAATTAGCAATTAGCAAGCTGGCAATTAGCCACTACAGAGCAAATTTTTAATGCACAACCCTGATGTAAACTATTTAGATACTCTGGATGCAGACACTCAACTGAAAGTTTACTTATCTTTATGATGCGGCGAGGGACAGAAAAAAGCTTCATACTAGGGATATAATTTCAAATATGACAAGTAAAGACGATTCCGATGATCAAGGAGGCTAAGTCATGCCGCTAGAAAGAAGAATGTCCAGAGATATCTTTGCCCCCGGCGAGATCGTTCAACTAAAACAAATGTGTTTGACTCCTGGCAAAGTATTTCAACCAGGCAAGTATATCGTGGGTGAGTTGCCAGATATCGCCTTTGAAATGGGTTTAGTCGAAAAATTACCCCCCGTTAAAGGCAAAAATGCTCAAATAAAAAATACCGAGTCACCCGAAAACCAGTCATAAATCAAGATGCCTACCGATCCCTATGCTTGGATACAGCGCTCGCTCGCCACAATTCATAAAGCTGATTGGTATCGTTTTGTACAAACCATTTCCAGTCGTCCTGGTGCGGTTGTTTGTCTGGAAGGACAAGAAATTATCAACTTTGCCAGTAACGATTACCTGGGATTGGCAGGAGATGAGCGATTGATTCAAGCTGCGATCGCCGCCACCTCAACATTCGGCACAGGTAGTACGGGTTCTAGATTACTCAGCGGGCATAGGAGAATACACGGAGAATTGGAAAGAGCGATCGCATCGCTGAAACAAACCGAAGACGCCCTCGCCTTCAGTTCCGGGTATTTGGCGAATTTGGGAGCAATCGCAGCTTTGGTAGGCAAGCGCGATTTAATTTTATCCGATCGGTACAATCATTCCAGCTTGAAAAATGGCGCAATTTTAAGCGGCGCGACGGTAGTAGAATACGCTCACGGCGATGTGCAGGATTTAAACGTTTTGTTAGAAAAAGAACGCGAACTCTACCGTCGTTGCTTGATAATTACCGATAGCGTCTTCAGCATGGATGGCGATCTTTGTCCCTTACCTGCTTTATTAGATCTGGCAGAACAATTTAACTCTATGCTGCTAGTCGATGAAGCTCATGCTACTGGAGTTTTAGGAGCAAATGGTGCGGGGTGCGTAGAACATTTTGGCTGCACGGGAAGGCAGTTAATTCAAATTGGAACCTTAAGCAAAGCTTTGGGCAGTTTAGGCGGTTATATCGCCGGTTCATCGACTTTAATCGACTTTTTGCGTAACCGCGCCCCCAGTTGGATTTATACCACAGCACTTTCACCAGCGGATACTGCTGCTGCATTGGAAGCAATTAAAATTATCCAACAAGAACCACAACGCCGCACCCAATTATGGCGTAATGTCGATTATTTAAAGCAGCTAATTATGCAAGAATTACCAGATTTGAAATTGCTGCCTTCCGAGTCTGCCATCCTCTGCTTGCAATTAAACGATGCTGCTAGCGCTTTAAAAATAGGAAATCAGTTAAAAAAAGAGGGCATTTTTGCCCCCGCAATTCGTCCTCCCACAGTTCCTACCAGTCGCATTCGCATTTCAGTAATGGCAACTCACGAAATCAACCATTTAGAAAAATTAGTAGCAGTTTTAAGTAGTGTTTAAAAACCGGGTTTCTTGGAGAAACCAGGTTTTTGTCCCTGTTTAAAAACCTGTTTAAAAACCGGGTTTCTTTGAGAAACCCGGTTTTTGTGCGTCAACTGAGAGCTTGCACCTTGAGGCAGATCCTCAGTATTCTCGTTCCCAGGTTCAACCTGGGAACGAGATCCGGGTTTATTTGAGAAACCCGGTTTTTGTCGCTGTTTAAAAACCGGGTTTATTTGAGAAACCCGGTTTTTGTCGCTGTTGAAAAACCGGGTTTCTTTGAGAAACCCGGTTTTTGTGCGTCAACTGAGATCTTGCACCTTGAGGCAGAGCCTCAGTATACTCGTTCCCAGGTTGAACCTGGGAACGAGATCTCGAGATCTACGAGATCTAAACATCAATCATGCCGGTGTAGGGAACAACCCGGATATCTCGGATACTTTAACAACATCAATCATGTTCCCTACCACAAACGGGATTTTTGCCAGAGGTCTAATCTACTGTTTCGGTTGTGCTGGCGCAATCTTGGCATTAACAACGACGCTCTTAACGCCTTTAATTTCCTTAGCCAAACGATCGATTTTGGCTAAATCTTGTTGATTTGGAACCGTACCACCTACGGTTACGACACCATCTTCAGCTGCAACAGTTAGCTGACCTTTTTGGATATTAGCCTCTAATTTGCTGCGAACTTCGCTTGCGAGGTCGGCATCAGCTCTATTGCTGTCGCCGCCGGTAATATTGTTGCGTTGCTCCCGCGCTCGAATATCAGCATTTAGCTGATCTCTGCGAATTTGGCTAGCAGCATCCTTTTGAGTATCTTGCACGCTTTCTGCGGCTGGAGCTTGGGTGGGTTGGGTAGCATTGTTAGGAGCATCAGCGCTAGTTTTTTCACCCTGGCTGCAAGCAACTGCACCCAGGAGAAGGACACTGCTGAGCATTACTGTAGCGAGCTTTTTCATTTTTATCACCCGTTAATTTGATGGATTTTTGCCATGGCTAATCGCTAATTGCTAATTGGTTATGGTAATATTTTCCACCTCTACCATTAGCCATTAGCGATTAGCCATTAGCTATTAGCAGCCCTTAAAAAGTAACTACCAACTTGCGTTACTACTGACTAATTCAGGACTGAGGCAAATCACCTTTGTTTCTATGAAAAATCGTCGCTTTGGCACCAGAGATATAGGCAGAAACAAAGGTGATAGGTTCGTCCTAATTAACGAACTTCTTCCCGACGGTCGATGATGATAACTTTGTCATCCACATCCGTAACATCATCCTGACGATAAGTTACGTCATTGGTGTAGCCGGTGCGAGCCGTATCAACTCCGGCGTAGCCAGCGGGCGAGCCATAAGATTCCGGCATATCGTAGATACCCCATTCTTGAATACCCCGGCGGCTCAAAATTGCTTGGGCGCGATGAATATCATCTTGGTCACCTTCTACCATCACCAAATATTCACCGCGACTAACTCTTTCGTTGTAAACTCTTGCTCGTTCTTCCGGAATTCCCAAACCAATTAATGCACCAATTAAACCACCAGCCGCTGCACCAATTGCAGTACCGGAAAGTGTCGTAGCAATCGCCGTTGCTGTTGCGCCTGCTAACATTACAGGACCAATTCCCGGAATTGCCAATGCACCCAAACCAACTAATAAACCAGTTAAACCACCCAGCGCGCCACCTGTAATAGCACCCGTAGCAGCACCTTCATCCGCTTTGTTGCCGATGCGCTCAGTGGTTTCTACACCAGCAATATCATTTCTGCGATCGCCATCTTTAGCAACCACAGAAACTCTGTCCATTGGAAAACCAGAATCTCTCAATTCTGTTAAGGCATATTCTGCCTCAGCTCGCGTGGGAAATACACCAACTGCACGCTTGCGAGATCCTAAAGCCATGTTTCCTCCTCCGACAATGTTTTACAATTGGTAATCGGTAATCGGTAATCGGTAATTGGTAATTGGATTAAAATGATTTTGCCTTCTGGACAATTATCGAGCGCGTTTCCTATTACCCATTACCTATTACCTCTATACCAGTCCTATATCTATGGTTGTTCTTTAAACAAAATCAGACATCAGCCATAGGTGTAAACAAGCTCTCTATCCAAGGAAAGGCTTTTGCTCGCTTGTGGGAACGGAAATTACCAGCACTTGGTTCGGTTCTACTACCACTACCAGAGGACATATATTGATAATCTCGTAGAGAAGTCGTAGGGGCACAGGAGCAAAAATGTTTGAGACCGCTGAAAGCATTTGTCTGCCGCGGTGTCCCCGGTTTGAATTACATTTTCCAGGGCGAGGTTAGTGAGGTGATGTCGGTGCAAAAGTGGTTGCTGCCAACTGTGAGTGAAATAATAGCCCAAAGCGAAAGCCTGGGGGCAGATGATGCCGCCTTCTGTGCCAAATCGACCGATGGTAAAGAAGCTTTCGTCAACGGTTCTATGGCTCTTGAGCGCGTCAAAGCCGAACAGCAATGGCAAAGTGCGATCGCATCCCTAGAACATCTCCTGGGTGAGGTTGTCACCGTCAACGATTCAGCCCTTGGGGGATTAGTTTTAACCTGTCCCTCACCAATTATCAGCGATCCGGCGCTCAATTCTCGCTTCCAAACCTGGATTTTTACGCCTCAAATGCTGGAAGTCGTTTTAGCTGGGATGCTGTTTCAGCTACCACCCGCCAAAGACGAACATATCCTCATCCCCCCCAATTCCTCCCATTCCCTGCCTTTACTACCCATCGATCCCATCGCCGCCGAACAATTTTGTTTGGTTTTAACTAATAAATTCAGTTTGGTGATGGTTCTGGGGGAAAACCTGGCAAATCAACCGGCTTTTCTGTTTTCCTTTGACCCAGAAGTCGTGCAGCAAGCTTGGGAGTGCCTCAAGTTGCGGATGTTGCTGATGCACCAGCCGCAATTTAGGCAACTCGATGCATTAGTTGAGCAGTTTGGCTTTGCAGCACCCGACTACCGCACCGTAATGAAATTTAGCCGCTTGATGCTGAAATACTTACCGATGCAAGACGAAACTAGATATGCAAAAGTAAGCGATCGCATCACCAAAGCTACTCACCCCATGTCCGATGCCCCCAGCGCTATATCCAAATCCGATGATGTCGAGTTATTGCAAGCATTCGCCCACGAAGTCCGCACCCCCTTGACAACAATTCGCATGTTGACGCGACTGTTGCTCAAGCGCAAAGAATTGTCCCCAGATGTCATCAAGCGCTTAGAATATATCGACCACGAATGTACCGAACAAATTGACCGCATGGAGTTGCTGTTCCAAGCAGCAGAAATAGAAACAACTGATGCCAAATCTTCCAATCTTCACTTAACGACAACTGACCTCACCCAGCTATTGCAAGATAGCTTACCGCGCTGGCAAAAACAGGCAAGTCGGCGCAATCTCACAATAGAAGTGCGGATGCCGCAGCAAATGCCACCCGTAGAAAGCGATCCGACAATGTTGGATCGGATACTCACCGGCTTGATCGAGAATTTTACCCGTAACTTGCCTGCGGGGAGTCATATCGAATTACAGGCGATACCTGCGGGGAATCAGATTAAGGTGCAATTAAAGCATTTTATCGAGCCAGAGTCTGGGAAACAAGATGGTATGCGATCGCAACCTTGCAACTCCAACAAACGCAAGCAAATCGGTCAATTATTAATGTTCCAACCAGAAACAGGTAGCATCTGTCTCAACCACAGCGTCACTAAAAATATCTTCCAAGCTTTGGGCGGAAAATTGATCGTCAAACAACGTCCGCAACAAGGCGAAGTGCTGACTATTTTTCTGCCTATCGTCAAAGGGAAAAAATAAAACCTCGGCTTCTAACCCCGCGTGCCTCCCAAATTTAAAATCTAAAATCCCTTGACTTTTCTGCGAGTTTTTTGATATGCTTATTTTCATAATGGTCAAGGCGCGCGCTTATATATAACGGAAAAAAAGCGCAGATAATTGAACAGTAAAAAGATCCAATTGCGTAGGGGCACGGCATACAAAGGCTTTCCTGATAACGAAAAGACGCTCCTGGGCCGTGCCCCGACAACCAATGGCGATCGGATAAATATCATCCACAAAAAGATCCAATTGCGTAGGGGCAAGGCAGAGAAAGGCTTTCCTGATAACGAAAAGACGCTCCTGGGCCGTGCCCCGACAACCAATGCCGATCCGATTAATATCATCAACAAAAAGATCCAATTGCGTAGTAGCACGGCAGAGATTGGCGTTGCTGGTAACGAAAAGATCATCCCACGTTCCCGACAACCAATGCCGATCCGATTAATATCATCAACAAAAAGATCCAATTGCGTAGGGGCACGGCATACAAAGGCTTTCCTGATAACGAAAAGACGCTCCTGGGCCGTGCCCCGACAACCAATGGGGAGCGGATAAATATCATCCACAAAAAGATCCAATTGCGTAGTAGCACGGCATCGATTGGCGTTGCTGGTAAAGAAAAGATCATACCAGGCCGTGCCCCGACAACCAATGGCGATCCGATTAATATCATCAACAAAAAGACCCAATTGCGTAGGGGCACGGCAGAGAAAGACTTTCCTGGTAACGAAAAGATCATCCCACTGTCAATGTTAAGCCGGATCGTGTCCAAGCATACCAAGTGCGTTCGCGAAGCGAAGGGAGGCATATCGCTTCCGCTCAAGATTTTCTCTCTGACGATAGAACACCTACGAGAAACTGATCGCTAGCCTTAGAGAATAACCTGTTACTGAAAGTGGAAATTATGACACCAGATAATCCTCAAGAGAATCGGCAAGAAGACTCTCGATATGACCCTCAAGATAACCCTGGAACCCAAACAACTATACCAACCACAGAAGAGGGTGACACACCACTTGATGAAAGATATCGCATGACTGGTCAAGAATCCGGTACTGACGTCCGTGCCGGTGCCGAACCTGAAGCTCCTGGAGGTGCTGTCAAGGTAGTTGGCGCTCCCAATCAAGGAACTGAATCTCGTTAAAAAGATGCTGGAAAATTAGACAATTTGTCTCTGATCTAGTCTGCTGACTTAATCAAACTTCTGGATCTCAATGGTGAAAGCAAAAGCAATGGGAGAACTTTACCTTTACAACATAATGCCCCCGCTCTCGGAGTAGCGGGGGTTTCTTTCTGTCAGTTACCCCAGATACCGATTGCCTATTTTATCGACAAACACATTGTAAGATAATGGCAGACGACCGGGATTTTTCCTTGGTTCTGCGGCATATCCGATGGGTAATAAGAGTGCGATCGCTAAATCCTCCTCTGCCTCCGCACCGATAACTTTTTTCACTTCTTCCTCTACCCAACCATTCATAAAACAGCTAGATAACCCTAAACTTTCCGCCGCTAGTGCTAAATGAGTCGCCGCGATCGTGGCATCTTTAATCGCATACTCCCTCGTCTTTTCTCCGATACTCATCGCGAACTGAGGAATCGCATTTTTAAAATAGTTTACCGTGGCTTCTGTCCACGCACCCGTTTGCAATCCTTGGTCAAAAATTGGAGATAAATCTTTTTTCCAAGCGCCCGCATCTGCAGCAAATACAAACGTAACGGGTGCTTGTACGATTTGTTGCTGATTATATGCCGCTTGACAAAGTGCTGCCTTTTGTGCTTCTTCTTGCACTATGACAATTCGCCAATCTTGGAGATTATAACTGCTAGGTGCGGCTACGGTTAATTCAACTAATTTGCTGAGCAATTCTGGGGATATTTTATCTGGTTTGAAGCTTTTAATCGCTCTGCGTCGTGCGATTGCTTCTGGCACGTCTAGCGGCTCTAAAACCAAGTTGCGATCTTGATTGATTTGAGTCATTGGTTGAAGTACCTTAGCTCGCGATAATTTACTGGAAAATTATCGCCGTCATCTACATTTAATCAGTTAAAATTCCAGATTTTTTAATATTTCCAGAAACCCGGTTTCTTTGCGTAAGTCCACAAAAAGATCCAATGGCGTAGGGGCACGGCATACAAAGGCTTTCCAGGTAACGAAAATCCGATCGATCGCCGTGCCCCGACAACCAATGCCGATGGGATTAATATCATCAACAAAAAGATCCAATCGCGTAGGGGCACGGCATAGAAAGGCTTTCCTGATAACGAAAATCCGATCGATCGCCGTGCCCCGACAACCAATGGGATAAAAAGATCCAATCGCGTAGGGGCACGGCATAGAAAGGCTTTCC
>NZ_JBHFNP010000205.1:0-72204 GCF_041929235.1 Microseira sp. BLCC-F43 | reverse complement strand
TTTCAGTAATTCGCGCATATATTTTGGTATTTGACGCAAGCTTTATGGCAATCTGCTTTCTGCTTTTGCCTGTTCGCTTTCTCATTTCAGTAATTCGCGCATATATTTTGGTATTTGACGCAAGCTTTATGGCAATTTACTTTCTCCTGAAACTTGTTTGCTTTCTCATTTAAGTAATTCAGCTTTGGCGGTGGTCATTGGTAATAGGTAATTGGTAATTGGATTTATAGCGGGTTGCGACTTGATCGAATACAGCAAAGGAAGGGTTTAACAAAATATTTCGTGGCTCCAATGAATGGTTGGTAAAACCCGCCCCTACAACAGGTGTATTCAAGCAACTTGCAACCCGCTATATATGTGGTGAAATCCTGACAATCACCCATTACCCATTACCCATTACCAGATTGTCGTTCTAGTTGTGTCTTGCGCCAAGCTTTAGGAGTCATTTCAAAGCTGAGACGAAACTGTCGAAAGAAACATCCCGTATAGGAATAACCTACTGCTGTTGCAATTTCTTCCACAGAGCGATTAGTTTCCAAAAGCAAAGAGCAAGCAGCTGTCATTCGTCGTTCAACAATCCACTGGTGAACTGTTTTACCACTTTGGCGTCGCATTAAATCGGTTAAGTAAGCTGGCGCGTAACCAACTGCTTGGGCGACTTCAGTTAGACTAATGGGTTGCTGATAATTGGCTTCGATGAATTTGAAAACCTCACCCATTGGCGAGCCAGCAGGATGAATTAACTGGTTAATTTCCGCTTGTGCAGTGGTGTTATGAGTAGATTTTTCTGGGGCTTTTTGGCGTTCCACGGCATACCACTGCTTGAGAGTTGATTGTTTTTCGAGTCGGGTGGCGATTGCTCTCAATAATTCCTCTATCGTACAGGGTTTCGTCAGATAGTCATCTGCTCCCAACTCCATGGCTTTACGAATGTCAGTCCAAGTTTTTCGCGCCGTGACAAAAATAAAGGGAATAATCGCAGTAATCGGGTTTTGCCGCAGTGTAGATAGGACGCCGTAACCATCGAGTTTCGGCGTGATAGTTTCGCTGATGATTAAATCGGGTAACTCTTCTTGTACCCGTTCAATAGCTATCCGAGCGTTCTCAGCACCTATGGTGTCGAACCCCTCAGCTTTAAGGGATTCTAGAAAAAAGTTTCGGGTTTCGGCTAATTCTTCGATCACCAGAATTTTTTTCACCTTTTTTTCCTCCAAATACCCAATAGCTTTGCTACAACCAATAATCCAACTCGCTGTAATTCCTAAAATTCTCGTGTCAAATTGGAGCGATCGCAGCACCAATGCTGCTACCTTACATGCTCCTATATCAATTACTCGGATTCAAAAGCCCAAGAATTCTGCAACCCCTTACAAAACGTAACAAAGTGCCTCCCGGCAACGGCTACTTATAGCGGGAAAGCAGGCGCATAAGGTACACCTTCGACAGCAGTGTGCGGGCAGCATTAATGCTGCCGCTACACAAACTCAGCCTTAAGGCTTTCCAACACTTCGCTGGCAATCCACTTCGAGCGCTTTTTGCAAAGTTTTATAACGAAAAATAGGGTTTGGCAGAAAAATGGCTAATAAAATCCGAGATAGAGATAGAAGCTGATAAATTCAGGGTTGTCAATGGATGTTCAACTAAATCAGCAGCTTAAACAACTAGCACGAGCAGCTCAACAACAGCCACCGCTGACGCTCTTAAGGCAGCTAGCTCTGCGGCAATTGGTGAATGGAATTTTAACTTCTGGCAGGCTTTGTCGCCCACAGCCTGGTAATTTTTCAGGTGTTTATGAGGATATTTACGATGAAGCAGTTCAAGAATTATTACTTTATATTTGCCAAAATATTGACAAGTATAACCCGGAGCGAGGTGAAGTAATGGCATGGGTAAATGTTCTGCTAGATCGACGGTTTTTTAAAGAAGCTATTCCCAAAATTATGGACAAACAAGACATTCAAAGAATGAGCCTTTCTGATTTAGATGAAATTGCTCCACCTGAATCTAATCCATGCTTGACGGAAATAATTAAACAGTGTATTGAGTTAGACCCGGAGAACCTTTTCAAAAAGGAACATATAGAAAATCATCCGAGAGCGAATTTTCAAGCATTAGCAAGGCGAAGGCTTTTAGGGAAATCTTGGAAAGAAATTGCAGCAGAATTCGAGCTGAAAATTTCAACTGTCAGTAGATTTTATGACCGTTGTTTAAACAAATTTTCGGCAAAACTAAAAGAATATTGTACAGATATGTAATTGCCAGAGCCAAATCAAGATGAAAAACTCCTCAGAAACTTTAACCTTTACTCTTCCCCTTGGCTCGAATGCTCACGCTCTAGCCAAACAGTTTTGGAGGCAGCAAAGCGATTCTCAGAAAGCCAAACAGGTTTATTTGAATACTTTAGCGGTGTATGCAGTGAATTTTTACCTGAACTGCATGGGAATTAAAACCAATTGGTCAGCGAGTTATAGTTGTAATTCAATTAGGCAAATACTTGCTGATGTTGCTGATTTGGAAATTCCTCATATAGGGTTGTTAGAGTGTCGTCCTGTGTTACCAAAAATGCAGGCGATTGACATCCCGCCAGAAGCTTGGTCAGATCGGATTGGTTATGTTGCCGTACAGCTTGACGAATCGCTGCAAATGGCGACATTGCTGGGATTTAGCGAAACTGCGGGGACGGGTGAATTAGCGGTGGAACAGCTGCGATCCCTCGAAGATTTACTAGCACATCTAACAGCAAAAACATCCCAATCTAAAATCTGCATTCCCAGGCAAAAGCTTGGGAACGAGCCAAAATCTAAAATCCAATTGAGTCAATGGTTAGAAAATATCTTTGAGATAGGTTGGCAATCAATTGAAACAATTTTAGGAGCAGAACAACAGAATCTAGCCTTTAGTCTCAGAAGCAATTCTCACTCGCTCAATTCTAGTATTAAGCGAGCGAAGCTGATTGACTTAGGATTGCAACTGGGAAATCTATCTCTAGCACTGTTGGTAGCAATTACACCAGAAACCGAACAAAAAGTAGGCATTTTAGTGCAGCTTCATCCAATCCCAGGAGAAACTTATCTGCCGCCTAACCTAAAACTCAGTATGCTTTCAGAATCGGGAGAAATTCTCCAAGAAGTTGAATCTCGAAGTGTAGATAATTACATTCAACTGAAAAGATTTCGGGGTTTACCCGGAGAAAGTTTTGCGATTCAATTAACCTTTGGCGAGGCAAGTGTAACGGAGGATTTTGTCATATAAATGTCTTGAGTTTGGGAGATTATTAGTATATAATAACGTAAGTTGCTAGTTACATCGAACGAAGCTGGTAATGGGTAATGGGTAATTGTCACGATTAAACCACCAATGAATCCAATAAGCAATTAGCAATAAGCAATTAGCAATTAGCAATTGGCAAACGATCGAGGCTCAAATTTGTCCATCGCATGAGTAGATTAGTCGTCCTAAACTTGGCAAATGGTGACTTGTACAACGGCTTTCCTGCCGTTAGCGCTCAGGTTTGGAATTATGGCGCTCGCTTGCCGATGAGGTGTACGGGGTGCTTACCCGCAGCACCAGAAATTTCTAAACTCTACAGATCTTGGCAGTTGCTTTACGAAGCACTGTGTAGCCGTTTGTGTCCCCGGATTGAAATTGAGGTGACAGATGTTACCAATGTTTCTCAAATCGAGTTCAGAGATTTATGTCAGCAGTTATCCAATAAAATCAATATTTGGCTGAATTCCGAATCGTTTCGCAATATCGATCAGCGATTGCGAACGCAATTAGACCCGGATGAAGAAATTCGATTTATTATTGAAACCAACGATAACTTATTGCGGCGAATTCCCTGGCATTTGTGGAAATTTTTTGAGGACTATCCTAAAGCAGAAGTAGCCTTGAGTGCGCCAGAATATAGACAACCGGACGATTCGGGTAAAAGAAGATATGGGAAAGTTAGAATATTAGCTGTGTTTGGCGATCGCACGGGAATTGACATAGAAAAAGACAGGATGTTTCTGTCGCAATTATCCCGGCGAGTGGAAACAGAATTTTTAGTCGAACCGCAACCAGAAGATTTAGATGACCGACTGCGGCAAGATTGGGATATCCTGTTTTTTGCCGGTCATAGTTCGAGTCAAGAACAAGGTCTGATTCGACTGAATAAAACTGAGAGTTTAACCCTCGATCAATTAAGACACGCACTTAAAAAAGCAATCGATCGCGGTTTGCAATTAGCAATTTTTAACTCTTGTGATGGATTGGGTTTAGTCAAGTCTTTAGAAGAGTTGCATATTCCGCAAGCGATCGCAATGCGAGAACCCGTACCGGATGCGATCGCTCATGCTTTTTTAAAGTATTTTCTGGTCGCATTCTTTTTAGAAGAACAATCTTTATATGCGTCGGTGCGAGAAGCTAGAGAAAGACTGCAAAAACTAGAAAAAAAATATCCTTGCGCGACTTGGTTACCCGTTATTTGTCAGAATCCCGCTACAGAACCGTTTAGTTGGCAAACATCGCGGGGATTAAGAAACAGCTTACCGATTTCGACACGAATTCAAACAGTATTGTTAACCAGTATATTGGTGACTGTATCCATTATGGGAGTGCGAAATTTGGGAGTTTTACAACCATTAGAATTGTCAGCTTTTGATTATTTAATGAGTTGGCGACCTCCTGAAAAACCCGAGCCGCGCATTTTGATAGTAACCGTGACAGAAAACGACGTACAAAATCAGAATCCCCAGGAAAGAAGAGGTGCGTCAATATCAGATCGTTCCCTGGCGAAACTGTTAGAAAAACTACAACAGCATCAACCGCAAGCGATTGGATTGGATATTTATCGCGATTTTCCTGTAGAGCAGAAATATGCAAAGTTAACCAATTATATGAAACAAAATCAGCGCTTTATTGCTGTATGCGAAGTGGGTGGAAATAAAGACCACTCCGGTACTAGACCACCGCCTGGAATGCCAAAATCTCGCTTAAGTTTTAGTGACATTCCAGTTGACCCCGATCGAGTAATTCGTCGCCAATTATTGGGGATGACTGTTGACCCTAAATCTTTTTGTGCCACAGATACTTCCTTTAGCTTGCGAGTCGCAGAAGCTTATCTAGCGGCAAAGGGAATTCAATCTCAGCGAAACCAGGATGAAGATTTGCAGATTGGCAGCGTCGTTTTTAAGAAATTAGAAACAGATGCGGGTGGCTATCAACAAATTGATGCGCGGGGTTATCAAATTATGCTGAATTATCGTGCTTCCCAAGTCGTTGCCCAGCAAATTACCCTAAGTGAAATTTTGAGCGATCGCATCTCTACCCAACTCCCCAATCTGGTCAAAAATCGCATTATTTTAATTGGCACAACTGCCCCCAGTTTTAAAGATTATTTTCCCACACCTTACACGACAATTCGAGCATCTGAAGAAATGCCAGGGGTAATTATTCAAGCACATATGGTTAGCCAAATCCTCAGTGCCGTTTTAGACCGGCGTCCATTGTTATGGTGGTTGCCAGCTTCGGGCGAAATTATTTGGGTTTGGAGTTGGTCTTTAGTGGGAATATTAACAGGATACATCCGGTCATCATTACGTTTAGTATTGGCTGGCAGTGCAACAATTTTTATCTTATGCGGAATCTGTTTTGTTATGTTGCTAAACGGGGGTTGGATGCCATTGGTTCCATCGGTGTTTGCTTTAGTCATTGGTCTGGCGGTAATGGCTTACATGAAAGCAGAAAAACCAGGTTGATAAGCATCTACAAATTTAGGATATTTGAGTTATGAAATTATGGCGATATCCAATAACATCTCTTTTTACAATCACCTGGGCATTTGTTAGTTTGACCAGCGCTCGGGCACGAGGTTGGGCGCAATTTCACCAACCAATTAACAACTTATTCATACAACAATCGCAGATAAAAAATCAGAATTCACGCGACTTTGCAGAAGACGGTATACCAAGTTCGGGTAATCGAACCGGAGGTGCAAGCCGCAGCCCCTGCCCATATACAAATCCACCACTCACAGCCTTGATGCCTATTATTAACCGGGGCAAAACAGTTGCCGATCGTCCTACTTTGTGGTTTTACGTTCCTTATTCTTCCCAACAAGCGAGCGCTGGAGAATTTGTCTTGAAAGAAGAAGGAAATAAAGAGATATTTCGCATTCCTTTCACCTTGCCTAGAACGCCAGGGTTGGTTAGCTTCAGCATTCCCTCTACGAAAGCACCTTTAGAGATTGACAAAGAATATGTTTGGTTTTTCAAAGTTATTTGTCAGCAGCAAGAAGCATCTGTTTCTGAGCCTAGCTTAGAACCAGGAATATTAGTTCAAGGATGGGTGCAAAGAGTTAAGCCAACTCCCGAACTTGAGAGCGAGTTGAAGGCAAAAACAGAACCGGAGTACACCATCTATACCAACCATCTCATTTGGTACGATGCTCTAGACAGTCTAACCAAGCTTCGCATCACCCAGCCTACAAATACTAAACTCACTGATGAGTGGATTAACCTGTTCAAATTGAAAGGTATTGAAGGCGATGACTTAGACCCGCAAAAACTTAAACAGCCTATCGTTGGGAGTGTTGTAGTACAATCATCTCAATAACAGGACTTACCCCTTAGTTAGGACTGACGCTCCTGACGCGGGGATAGGGGGACGCTCTGAGTTTTAATTATGGGTGATTTACCGGACATCATATAAAAGCAACTTTAGCAGAATTTTATTAACTACCCTTGTTGGTGCGTTACGTTAACACTAACGCACCCTACATTCACTAGGCTTGTTGGTGCGTTACGTTAGCACTAACGCACCCTACATTCACTAGGCTTGTTGGTGCGTTACGTTAACACTAACGCACCCTACATTTACATCTTGCTATACTCAATTAGCAATTAGCAATTAGCAATTAGCAATCACCAAGGATTTCCAATCATAGTAAAAGCCGCCCAATAGTAGGGATGAGATAAATCTTTGTCCCCCAATTGTCGCAGTTGTGCTGGCAAAGGAATACCCCATGTTACAGGGCCATATAAGTTTCCTGTTTCTAAATAAACCTGTTTCCGAATCATCGCAACTTGTGCTTGTCTCAGTGCTTCTGCACGAATCCGAGCCGTTTTTAATTGTTCGTAAAATTCTGTCATTAGTCCCAAAGTGCCTTCATCTGACACATACCATAAACTGGCTATTGCCGATTGTACTCCCGTCTGCATGGCGAGTCCGGCAAATCCCAATTCCACTTCTTCACTTCCTAAAGCCGTGCGACAGGCACTTAACACTAATAAATCGACGGGAGGGTCATTCCATTTCATTGATTTCACTTGGTCTAATCCCAGTTTGTTATCCCAAAATTGGATATAAGAATTGCTGGGGTTTCCAGGCCGAAATTCGGCATGAGTTGCCAGGTGTACGATGCTAAAAGATCGCCTATCTCGTTGCAATTTGAGATTATTTAAAGTGAAATCTTGGTTGAGAAAACTATTTCCAGGCCACAGTTGCGGTGTAATAGTATTCAATTCTACTGGGACAGCTGGTAAGGGAGATAAGTTAGTAAATTGCGATGCACCCATTGCCAAGACAAAAGCATTTTTCAGATTAACGTAACGGGGATTAGTTAAGCTGAAACTGGGCATGAGAGAAACGCTATATTTCTCTACAATAAATTGCTGACCGTTGTGCAGGGTAGCGAAAGGTAGCGATCGCAAACCAATATCTGGGATAAACACCAGATTGTCAATGCCTCGCCGTTGCAACTCGGTTTCTAATGGTGCAATCAACCACTGATAGAGTTGCTGTGCCGGAGGTAAATAGCTGGTTGTGTTAATGTTTGCCCGATCGGTCACTTCAATTTGCAATTCCCTAGCTACGGCTATAATTTGCGATCGCGTCACTCCCTCAACTCGCCAACGCATCGGTTCCCCTTCTGCCGTCACCAATACTAATTCTATGGGGTCGCGAACGCTCGGATTCGGGTTTACCAATTGCGAAATTATCTGCTTGAGTGCCGTTGTTTCTAATCCCATTTGCAGCATTTGTGGCGAGGCTAATAGCGCTTCTATTCCCAATTCTCCGCGACCAAAAGCGATATACACCAGCGCTGTTTTCACGCCAGTTGCTTTTTCCGCTTCTCGAAGTTGTGCGCGAATTTGTTCTATAGTTTTGATAAAAATTGGGGGATTTTGCCCGAAATATGCTTCATACTGCCGCGTGAAAGTTTCTTCCAAAACCGCCACAACTGCGTCAATTACCACGGGAGGAATTTGACCGATCGCTTCCTGTATTGGGGGATTTTCCCGCTGTATTGTTGAGTTGTAAAGCTCAATAACTAGCCGGTCTGAAGTAATAATTTGAATAATCTCTTGGGTGTATCTGCCCGGAAAAATTCTCAGGGGCAAAATAGAGTTTTCCGCCCCCGTCGTAATCGCTCCTGCTGTTCCGTTAATGCTGGCATTTCCGACATTAAAAGTCGTTCTTCGATCGCCTCCATCATGGCGAATTATCACCGAACCGCTTCCCGAGCCACCAGCCGTAGAAATGCTTGAATTTATACCATTTCTATCAGTAAAAGTACCAGTGGCGCGGAAAAATCGCTCGGTTGTAATATCAACAATTCCCCCACTGCCCGCATTACCACCTTGGGCATTGATAGAAACAACTTGAATATCATTTTCCGGGTCAAGGGTGACGTTACCAGCATTACCAGTAGTAGAACTAGAGTTGATAGCGCCTGTGGTAATGCTGTCAAAAGCAGAAACAGTAATAGTTCCCCCGCTTGTTACTCCTGATGAATTTAGGTTACCAGTTTGCACGGTTCTGGTGCGACTGGTTAATGCGATCGCACCACCATTCGTGGTAATATCCCCCGCACGAAGATCGCCGCCAGTTGTGGCAATCAAGCTATTAGCTTCATTCGCTTCACTATTAATAGAACTGTTAAAGTTAATATTTGCGTTTCCCGTACCCGTGCTAAAGCTAGTATTTTCTGTAAGAACAATCGGACTATTAAACGTGAGGTCGCTGTTAGCAGTAGCGATACCTTTGGCGATAAAAATAGTTTGGGCGCGACTAATTTCTAACCCCGATAGCGGCGTTTCTAACCCAGCACCCGCGCTAAATTGAATGCTACCATCAGCATCTAAAATCAGTCTTCTCGTGCCGTTTACCGCGCCGTTAAAGATAATATCGCCACCAGTTAATGTGACATCTGAACCCAGCACCACATTGCGCCCTACGGTAATATTTTGATTGGCTGTGGTAATGTTGGCGTTGAGGGTTGTTGTTGCGGCATCCAGAGTAATCGAGGCGTTACCCGTACCTATAATTGTGCCGTTGAGTACGATCGCACCCAACCCCCCTCGAATAATTATTGGGTCATTAAATGTAGCAGTATTAACAGTAATCGTCCCCTTACCATCTGACCGTCCAATAGTAATCGAACTAAATCCATCTTGCAGATTAGCTATTTCAGCGGCGGTAAGATTTAAAGCACCGGGAATAGAACCTGCAATGGTAATATTTTGCTCCTGATTTGCAGGTTGCAGCACGAGGGTATTTGTACCGGAAACAGTACCGCCAAAGTCTATTTCGCTAGCGGTAAGGGTGAGGGGGTTGCTTTGAGTATTTAGGGTGGAATTGAACGCGATTGCAGCTAGTCCAGGATTAAACGTAGCATTTCCAGTCAGCGTTACTGAACCACTGAAGCGAATATCATCGTTGGTGGTAGTAATATTTCCCGCTGTAAAGACTCCTCCCGTACCAATTTGATTGAACGCACCATCCAAGTTAATGTTTCTTGTAGCAGCAATATTGATCGAACTATTATTATTTATTGTCAACCCGCCATTATTAGTCGCGTTGATATCCCCATTCAGGTTAAAAATATTACCTGTTAGAGTAATACCTGCGGCAGTGTTAGCGTTCAAACTTCCCAAGCTAGTCGTGCCAGTGCCTGCAATTTGGGCAATACTGGCAGATGTAATAGACTGAGTTTGTACGTTGCCAGCACTGTTAATTGTCAAGTTACCCAAGCGGGTATTACTGCCAACTGCGCCATTTAAAATAATATTGCCCGTGCCTGTTTCCAAGGCGAGATTATTACTGCCATCAACCGTACCATTGAGTGAAATATCGCCGCCGCCTGTCGCACCTGTACTGAGGTTGATATTATTACCGAGGGTGGTATTGCCATTGATAGTGAGATTTTGGTCAGCGGTGGTAATGTCTGCGTTTAAAGTTGTATTGCCATTCAAGGTAATAGAGGCGTTATCGTTTCCTGCAATCGCACCATTCACTAAAATAGAGCCTAATGGTGACTGAATTGTTAATGGATCGCTGACAGAAATCGGGTTGGATAATGTAATGATACCGCTGCCATTATCTCGTCCGATGGTAATCGAGCTAAAGCCATCTTGGATAGCGGCTATTTCTGCCGCTGTGAGATTCAATGCACCTGGGATAGAACCACCAATGGCAATATTTTGTTCTGGCGTTGCTGGTTCAAGCACCAGAGTATTGCTACCAGTAACTGGTCCTGTAAAATCAATTTCGCCTGCTTTTAGAGTCAGGGGATTACTACCTGCCGTCAAACTGGAATTGAAAGCGATCGCACCAGTTCCCGGATTGAATATAGTCTTACCTGTCAAGGTAACTGGAGCGCTAAACTTGATGTCGTCGTTGGTAGTATTCAAATTCCCTGCAATCAAGACAGTACCTTGACCATCTTGGGTAAAAGCGCCATCAAGCTTGAAGTTATCTGCCGCTAAAGTCAGGTCTTTTGCATTAGTAATAGTGACGCTGCCGTTATTGGTGGTAGTTACTGTATTGTTTAAATTAAGCGTACCCGTGGCATCAATGTCGATATTGCCAGCAACAGTTGTAGGCGAGGTAATATTCACATTCTGCCCATCAATAATTAGACTGCTTGGGGGACTATTACTGCCAATGGCACCGTTAAATGTTACATTCCCAGTGCCAGCGTCAATATTGAGCAGACTTGCGCCGTCAATTGCGCCAGAAAGCGTGATGTCGCCAGCACCAGAACCAGTGCTAAGAATGACATCTGCGCCCAGTAAAACACTACCCTCGATCAGAATATTCTGGTTTGTTGTAGTGATGCCTGCATTCAGGGTAGTTGTGGCAGCTTTGAGGGTAATCGAGGCGTTACCTTTGGCGATAATTTGTCCATTGACAGCGATCTCACCATTACCCGACACAATCGTGACTGGACGATTGAACGTGACACCGGCGCTGTCAATAGCGATCGCACCACTGCCATTTTCCCGTCCAATAATAATTCGCTCGAACCCATCTTGCAAAGTGGCGAGTTCGTTGCTATCAAAATTTAAGCGTGGGTCTGCGTCGGGTTCAGCGTCGGGGCGACTGAAGCTACCACCAACGGTAATACCCAAACCAGGATTTAGCGGTTGCAACTCAAAGCTACCACTACCTCCAATTTTCGTAGTGGCAGAAGTATCAGGATTCGGCGTTGCGGGGATGTTAATTTCATCAGTTATTAAGGTAACAGTACCACTGCCGGTTCCAGTCGGGTTAATCAACCCGCCATTCAAGCGAATCCCTTCTGCACCACTGGCACCAACGCCAGTCAGGGTAATCGATCCCTTCCCAGTGGATGCGATTGCGCCAAAGTTGAAAATGTCAATTCCCTCGTTGACAGATATGCCAGTCCCGTTACCTGTTCCAGTCAGGTTGATATTACCATCAACCGCAGTCACCCTGGAATTTGCACCTTCAATTCTTATCCCATCATTATTATCTATCCCAGCAACACTGCCAGTCCCCGTTAGATTAACAATCCCCTTTCCTTGAGATTCCACTGCACCGCTATTGACAAGATAAATGCCGCGATTTTCGTTACCAGTCCCCTTACCTGTTCCACTCATGTTGATATTGCCATCAACCGCAGTCACCCTGGAATTTGCACCTTCAATTCTTATCCCATCATTACTATCTTTCCCCGCAGCACTACCAGTTCCTGTGAGGGTAATGCTTCCCTTTCCCGTCGATTCCACCACGCCGCCATTTTGGAGAAAAATGCCGTGATTGTTATCTCCAGTCCCCCCACCAGTTCCAATTAGGCGGATATTTCCATTTGCCGCAGCCACCCTAGAGCTTGTGGCTTCCAGAATTATCCCATAATTCAAACCTGCTCCTTTTCCGCCATTGCCATCTAGAGTAATATTCCCAGTTCCTGTGGATACCACCTCGCCGCCTTTGGTAATCGCAATGCCGTCGTTATTGCCACCCGTCGCGTTATTATTGCCAGTCAGAGTAATATTCCCAGTTCCAGTTGCTTTTACAGTGCTATTTTCACTCAGCAAAATACCGTAAGTGCTGTTTCCAGCGCCATTACCAGTACCAGTCAGTTCTATATCTCCATTCACCGAAGAAATCCTAGAACTTCCCAAAATTAATAGGCCATAATTACTATCAATTCCAGTTCCGCCACCGCTAGTGCCTTTGAGAGTAATAGTTCCCGATTCTTGAGTTGACAACACCGCGCCGTTGTCAAGATAAATGCCACGGCTGTCTTTACCTTCTGCACCCGTACCAGTCAGCTCAATATTGCCACCATTGGCGTTAATCGTGCTGTTGTTGAGAGTGATGCCTATGGGAAAGGTAATCTCGCGGGTGTTATCTCCCGCGCCATTTGCTGTGAAATTGCCACCATTTGTATTAATCGTGGCATTGTTGATGATGATAGCGCCGCCTTGCGCTTTGTCATTGTCAGCAAACAGTTCCACATTCAGCTTGCCGCTACTGGAAGTAATGTTGGCATTGAGGGTGATGTTGTTTTCTGCCTGCAATGTGAGAGTAGCATCTCTACCTGCTGTCTTGTCGATTGGTGCATCATTATTCTGAGTGATATTGCCCGATTCGCTGCCACCGATATTCGTTGCGATAGTGACGTTGGTGCCACTATTGAGCGCGGTGTTAATGTTAGCAACATCGACGGTGTTCGTACCAATTGCACCGCCACCACCATTCACAATGGTGATATTAATTGGATCGATCAGCCAAGTACCACCTGTACCATTAGAAGCGATCGCGTTAGGCGTACTGGTGACATTGAGATATTGCCTACCAGAGGTTTCAATCAACCCGCCATTCCCGAAAACAGTTCCTCCCCGTGCTGTCAGCGTTCCATGTATGTTGGCAATCTCCGAAGCCCAAACTATAACTCTTCCCCCATTCCCATTAAGCAGTGCATCCGCAGCAATTACCGAGTCGCTACTAACAAACGTTTGTAACGCATTCGGTACCGTACCTTTACCTTGAAAATCGCCGCCAATTAATACATTACCCCCACCATTTGTCCCAGAAGCGTTGATATTGGCACTAACAAGCCCAACTTTATCGCCTAAAACATTTACCCTACCGCCAGTTTCTCCCGATACGTTGATACTGCCAGATACTATAGTTGTCTTTCCTTCTGTCGGTATCCGAATTCCAGAACCTGTTAATTGCACGCTACCATCCGGATTAACCGTCACTCCCGTGGCATGACCTCCATTTCCCCCAGTCAACAATTGCGGTAAAGATAATATCGGCAATGTCCAATTCTGTGGTTTATTTCCAACAGTTGTTAGGGGTTGAATCTCTAAATTCAGCACAAATCCTGGCTGGGATAAACGCACGATGCTTTCTCCTGGTACCGCTGCCAAGGTGATATTCCCACTAGGTGCTGATAGCGTTCCCGTATTAACAACCGTCCCAGCTAGTAAGGTTAAATCTTGACCCATCCCCACCCCTAAATGAGCAGCATTGACAATTGCTCCTGCCTGACTCATCGTGAAAGCAAAAGCATTCGGCGTCCCGACTAAATCGGCGTATTTATTGTTACCAATGGCATTAAACCAATTGTTGTTAAAACCGATCCCGTTAGCAGTAGTGGCAATAAAAGAAGCGGGGACGTTCAAGCTAGCATTAGAACCAAAAATAATCCCAGCCGGGTTAATCAAGAACAGGTTAGAATTGCCACCAGTAACTTGAATCAAACCATTAATAAACGAAGCTTCTCCCCCGTTAATCCGCGCCAAGATATTCTGGATATCGGGCTGAGATAAAAAATTAGCAATTTGTTCAGCACTCAAGCCAAATCTAGTGAAGCTGTGGAATAAATTGGCACCATCTCTGGATCTCTGTCCGCCTGTAATATCAATTCGATTCCCCTCTGGTGTGACAATAGTCCCCGTGCCATCTGGTGCTGGAATAATAGATTGGGCGCTAGCTGGTGTGGATAATGTGCCAATCGCTACTGTCAGGATTGGAAATAGCAAAAAGGTCAAAGCTGTAGAATTTGCCTTTAATGCCGCCATTCGCCAACAAATTCTTTCCATCTTTCCAGTACCCCAATTTTGACTGATTTTACCTAGAAAGCGGAATCACTACCCGATTATTGTCCCTGATGGGGATGATAGCGCATAAAGTTGATAAAAATCTTCATGAATTACGCAACTGTCAGATGCGATACTATCTAGAGCGAATTGGGGCAACTTGTGAGGGTCACCCCCTGGTGTTGCGGGTGCTTACAGGGGAAATGGTCAACCCGCCGTTTATAGCGGGAAAGCAGCCGTTGATGGTACGCCTTTGTTTGTGTAGCGGCTGCCATTTTTGCTGCCGCTACACTTGCCTTGCGCCGGCTGTGCCTGACTCGAAAAGCAATCCGCTATAAAGGTAATGCGATCGCATCTGTTCAATCCTCCTCCACATCCTTCACTAATTCCCATAAGTACAGTTCCACAAACTTCTTAGCAACCACAGGTTCAATTTCCTTCAAAGCTTCGACTATTTCTACAATCGTCTCGCCATTCGGTTCTGTTTGCTCGTGAAACCAACGAAAAACAATAGAACGATCGACGCCTAAACTCGCTGCCAACTTGTTTTGGCGAATCCGATAGGTTTTTAATGCCTGTTTGAGGGTAAATCCTGCTCTTCCCATGCCCCTCATTTTGACAGAACAAACTAACTAAGTAAATGTTCACTTACTAATCAACGTGTTCTGTCATTATCTCAAAGAAATTCCCAGGATTATAGCAGATTGCAGCCCTATGAGTTTGTGTAGCGGCACCATGCGCGGGTGCCGCTACACTTGCCTAAGCCTACTGGCTGTACCTCACTCGAAAAGCAATCCGCTGTAAATGTTGATATATTTGCTGAAAAATGTTGATTGATAATCCCACATCAGCAAGTTAGGGCAAAATTGTTTTAAGACTGCTTCTCAGCGTTGATTAATACGATCAAAACGCTGATTAGTTAGCCAACATTGTTATCAAAAACGAGGTAAACCCCCATGTCCTTTGACTTTATCCCAGACAATGACCAAATTCCTACGCCAAAAGACGCCTGCAACACCGAAGGCGAACCTTCCCCTGGACGAGAACCGATCGAAATGCTGCTGGTTGGTTCTCCTCAAGCGATCAAGATTACGATTCTCAACCTGTATAAACGAGGTTTCGCCGAGGTTAGCGCGTGGAGTCGTTTGCTACCGACTGGCAAACCAGGCAAAATGATCGGTATTTTGAGTCGGCAAATTCCGATTAGCTAAAGCCGCGATTCATCCCACGGTATACCGGGATCTGTAGGGGCACGGCAAGAAATATTAAGGGCAAAGACAACACCGTGCCCCGACACTCGATTGTACTGATAGCGATCGCACCTACGCACCTATACTCTCACCAGCGCTTTGTGCTATTCGCTTTTGCCTGGGCGTACTTAGGTGAGCGCCGCCCCACCCCAAGCAAAAAGGAATTGTTAAGAAATAATTAGCGGCATTTACTTAAGTAAAAATGCAGGGGATAATATTTAGACCAAGTACGTGCGGCAAGCGCGGAATTTACCCCTGTGGAAAGGTTAGGCTCCGCCTCAGAGCCGCAGTTGCAGGAAGCAAACGTCAAAGGGAGCGAAATGCTTGATTTGAGTAAGTTTTGTCGGGCAATAACTAAATATACTGGCGATCGCTGGCTGCCTGCACCGCTGCTTGGGTTGTCACATCCATAAATCGCAGCGACAGGGTTTTGCCCAACCCGGAAGCGCGTTTAAGCCCAGCAATCAGACAGGCAATTCCTTCTGGTTCCACCGATTCAACCCAGAGTAGATCCACCACCACTGTCTCGGCTGTTAATTATAGGGCTTGTTGCAGCGCCTTTGTGAAGGCTGGGCTGCTCACAGCATCAAGACGACCATTCGGTCTGAGGACAACGGTGCGGGGTCGTCGATCTTCCATTGTGCTGGTGTTCAAAGAAGAAGTGAAAATTGAGTGTGCGAGGTTTTTCATTGCCATCTCCAAGACGTGCTGCCAAAAAAGAAAGCAAGGCTAGAGCTTTGAGCCTCGCCTAATAGGTAACGCTTTAAATTATGGTGGAATAACATCACCAAAACAGGTTTGCGAACGGTCACAAGGGTGCTGTGTTTTCTGTCACAAGGTAGACAAGCAGGCAGGGGACACTTCCTCCCTAGTGACTACAATCGCTACCACTCCAATTATGCTCAAAACCCACGAAGTGTGCTGCGCTAATCGAGCAATTGTGCTAAATTTAAAAGAATTTACCTAAAATTTTATCAATGTAGTTGATTAACTTTTTTAATAAAGGCGATTAAGATAGTTTTTTCCGCCACTGCCACAAGGGCAGTCACTTATCTGTCCATCTAGTCAAATCGCATTCAGGGATCGATCCGTGACACTCCAAACCTCTCAACCCCTAACCTCTGATTCTTTGGGCGTCTTGAACCGCCAGATGATTGTAATTCTGGACTTCGGGTCCCAATATTCGGAATTAATCGCTCGCCGAATTCGCGAGACGCAAGTTTATTCCGAAGTGATTTCCTATCGCACCAGTGCCGAACAGTTGAGGCAGCTAAATCCAAAGGGAATTATACTCTCTGGCGGCCCCAACTCTGTGTACGACAAGGGAGCGCCCAAATGCGACCCAGAAATATGGCAATTGGGCATTCCCATCCTGGGGGTATGCTACGGAATGCAGCTGATGGTGCAACAGTTGGGCGGCGAAGTGGCGCGTGCCGAACGAGCAGAATATGGCAAGGCATCTTTATTTATAGACGATCCGACGGACTTGCTGACCAACGTGGAACATGGCACCACGATGTGGATGAGTCATGGAGATTCTTGTCACAAACTGCCGGAAGGGTTTGAGATACTGGCACATACGGAAAATACCCCTTGTGCCACGATCGCTCACCATAGCAAAAAGCTCTACGGCGTCCAATTCCACCCAGAAGTCGTCCACTCGATCGGCGGACAAGCACTAATCCGCAATTTTGTCTACCATATCTGCGACTGCGAACCCACTTGGACGACGGCGGCGTTTGTGGAAGAATCAATACGCGAAATACGCGGCAAAGTTGGCGATAAACGGGTGCTGCTAGCGCTTTCCGGCGGGGTGGATTCTTCTACCCTAGCGTTCTTGCTCCACAAGGCGATCGGAGATCAGCTGACTTGCATGTTTATCGATCAGGGGTTCATGCGGAAATACGAACCAGAACGGTTATTGAAGCTGTTCTCCGAGCAATTTCACATTCCGGTAGAGTATGTAAATGCACGCGATCGCTTCCTCAATCAACTCAGTGGCATCACCGATCCGGAAGAAAAACGCCGCCGCATCGGTCACGAATTCATTCAGGTGTTTGAAGAAGAATCAAGACGCCTCGGTCCTTTTGATTATCTCGCCCAAGGCACTCTCTACCCCGATGTAATTGAATCGGCAGATACCAACGTCGATCCGCAAACCGGAGAACGAGTCGCGGTCAAAATTAAAAGTCACCACAACGTCGGCGGGTTACCCAAAGACTTGCGCTTTAAGCTAGTGGAACCGTTGCGGAAACTATTTAAAGATGAAGTCCGCAAACTTGGTCGAGCGGTTGGTCTACCAGAAGAAATTGTACAGCGCCATCCGTTCCCAGGACCAGGACTCGCGATTCGCATTATCGGCGAAATCACCGCAGAACGGTTAGAAATTCTGCGGGATGCTGACTTGATCGTGCGGCAAGAAATTAACCGTCAAGGGATGTATAGCGAGTTATGGCAAGCGTTTGCGGTTTTATTACCGATTCGCAGCGTTGGCGTCATGGGCGATCGGCGTACCTACGCATACCCGATTGTTTTGCGCTTTGTTAAGAGCGAAGATGGCATGACCGCTGATTGGGCGCGAGTGCCTTACGATTTGTTGGAAACGATTTCTACCCGCATCGTTAACGAAGTGTCTGGAGTGAACCGCGTGGTTTACGATATCACTTCCAAACCACCTGGAACTATCGAGTGGGAATAAAAAAAGGGTGGGAGTTCGCGCAGCGTGCCTAAAGGCGTATCGCCCACCTTGCTCCTATCACCTTTGTTTCCAGCTGGGATCTCGAGTTACCAAACCGACGATTTTTCATAGAAACTTTGGTGATTTGCCTAAGTCCTGTGGTAGTAATTGAGGCTACAATCTGCTAATCTTCCCTTAAATATTTGTGGAAAACTGGCAAAAATCTGTGGAAAAGTAGGCTTGTCTGTGGAAAAAATGCGAATGAATCCCCTTACTTTGACTGCGGATCGAAGGTAATGCGGTCAGACTTGTAAGTGGGCGGTTCGACGTGAATTAAAATTCTGACTGGGCTGTATCTAGCTTCCAAGCGCGCTTCTACCTCTTCGGTAATCTTGTGGGCAGTTTCCACATCCAAGGCATCTACAACTAGGTGCATTTCAATAAATACCTGACGCCCTACAACGCCCCTAGAAGCTATATCGTGACAGTTGAGGACGCCTGGAACTTGCAGGGCGATCGCGTGAATCGCTTCCGGTGCGATCGCCATTCGATCCACCAGCCAGGGTATATTTTCTTTTAAAACCTCCCAGCCACTGCGAAATACCAACAACGCCACTGGAAAAGATAAAATTACATCCAACCACTGGAGTGCTGGCAAGTTTAACACCCGCGCCTGCCATATACCAATCAACCCCAGCAGCACGGTAATTGTTACCCAGACATCGCTCATGGTATGCTGAGCATCCGCAATCAGAATCGGGCTACCCACTTGTAAACCGACGCGGCGCTCGTAAAATGCCACAAATATATTGATACCCAGGACAATTAGCAGTATCCACAGTTCTGGTGGTGATATAGTGATGGGTTTCAAACCCTGTTGTAAACCGGCGATCGCGCGTTCGATCGCACCTTGTATAATTTCAAAGCAGGCAACACCTAAGAAAGCCGCAATACCCAAAGCACCCAAGGCATCGAACTTTTGGTGTCCGTAGGGGTGATTGCGGTCTGGGTGGGGTGAAGCGAAGTGATTGGCAACCAGTCCTAAGATATTATTGGCGCTATCTGTGAAGCTGTGTAACGCATCGGCGAGTAAGCTGAGAGAACCCGTCCACCATCCTACTCCTGCTTTAATTGCCATCACCAACAGATTCAGCACCAGGGTGATGTACAAAACTTGACGGATTTTGGCGCGACGATCTGTAACCATTGGGGGAAAGATGGGATCGCTCTTTGATGCACTATTTCTATTTTAACAAATTACGCGAAATATCCTTGGGGTGAAACAGTCGCTAGGATGATGTTCAATATAGAAGATTATGCATTGGGTCTTTACGATCGCTGTATTTTGAGGAGAGGCTAGTATGAAACTTGACTGGGATAAGGCAGTTCATGTAGCTAACCAAGCCATATTTCTCAAGCTAAACAGAAGCTTAACCGATATTGAGGTTATCGTCTTAAAAGGTGCTTGGCAGAGGCAAGAATACGATGAAATTGCCGCCCAGCATCAATACGCTACCAGTTACATTAGTCAAGATGTTGCTCCCAAACTTTGGAAGCTTTTGTCAGAAGCTTTAGGGGAAAAGGTGAAAAAAAGTAACTTTAAGCAAGCCTTAGAACGATATTGGTCAAAGCAAATAGAAGCGGAAAAAGTTGCTGAAATCGGTCACACTTTTACCAAGTACGAACCGGAAGAAATTCCTGCTGTTGATCGCTACGTAGAGCGAGATCCGATCGAAACGATCTGTTATGAAACCCTCTTGCAACCTGGTTCTCTCATCCGCATCAAAGCACCCAGTCTGATGGGAAAAACATTGCTCGTGACTAGAATTCTGGCACAAGTGGCAACCCAAGGTTACCGAACTGCTAATTTAAGCTTTGAACTTGCAGATAGAAAAACCCATTTCACCCATCTGGATAAATTCTTGCGCTGGTTTTGTATTAATGTTAGTCGAGAGTTAGGAATTTCCGGGAATTTGGCAGATTACTGGGATGAAGAAAATATGGGTTCTAAAGTGAGTTGCACTACCTATTTTGAAGAGTATCTTTTGCAGCAAGACGAGAATCCGATTGCACTCGGTTTGGATAACGTAGATTTACTCTTTCCCCATCCAGAAATTTACGAAGACTTTTTTGGTTTGTTGCGCTCTTGGTATGAAAAAGCTAGAAGTCGCCCGCGCTGGAAAAAGCTACGGTTAATTATCGTGCATTCCACAGATGTTTACATTCGTTTGAACATTAATCAATCGCCATTTAATGTGGGATTGCCGATTGAACTTTCAGAATTTAATCGCGAACAGGTGCAAGAACTTGCTAAACAGTATGGATTAGGGGGAGAAACAAGTTTCATAGAGTTACTTATGGGATTAGTGGGCGGGCATCCTTATCTATTAGAGCAAGCGTTTTCTCACCTCAAAAATCATCCAGAAATTTCCTGGGAAAAACTTTTATTAGAAGCTCCGACAGAGCGGGGAATTTATGCCAGTCACTTGCGGAAATGCTGGTTAAATCTGCAATCAAATTTAGATTTGGCAGCAGCATTTAAAAAAGTCCTGACTGCACCGGAAACTGTAAAATTAGAACCCATCCAAGCTTATCAGTTGCAGAGTATGGGACTGGTGAAACTTTGTGGCGATCGCATACAGCCTAGATGCGATTTATACTATCAGTATTTCAGCAAGCACTTAGGGGATATTTAATGAAGGTCGAACGGGATATTACCTATCAATATCAAATCGGGGGAAGCTTACCCGCTGATGCTCCTACTTATGTCGTGCGACAAGCAGATTTAGACCTCTATGACGCATTATTAGCTGGAGAATATTGCTATGTTCTAAATTCCCGACAAATGGGGAAATCTTCTCTCCGAATCCAGACAATGAGCAAGTTAAAAGCACAAGGAATCGCTTGTGCTGAAATTGAATTGAGCGGGATTGGTAGTCAACAAATTACAGCGCAGCAATGGTATGGAGGGATAATTCAAGAGTTAATCAGCGGTTTCGATTTACAAGTGAATCGGCGCAATTGGTTGCGCGAACACGAGGATCTTTCCCCCGTGCAACGCTTGGGACAATTTATCGAAACCGTACTGTTAGCGCAGGTGGAGCAAAACCTGGTGATTTTTATCGATGAAATTGATAGTGTTTTAAGTTTAAGCTTTCCCACCGATGAGTTTTTTGCTCTAATTCGTAACTGCTACGATAAACGTGCAATCAAACCCGATTATAGACGGTTAACCTTTGTTTTGTTAGGAGTTGCAACCCCATCAGATTTAATTCAAGACAAAAACTCTACACCCTTTAATATTGGTCGAGCAATTGAATTAAAAGGATTTCAATTACACGAAAGTGCTGCTTTAGTCAAGGGGTTTGAAGGGAAAATTAGCAATCCTGAAGCAGTGTTAAGAGAGATATTAAATTGGACGGGTGGTCAACCGTTTTTGACCCAAAAACTTTGTTGGTTAGCGGTTCATTCTTGCGAAGATGGGAACGATGATGAAAAAACATGGGTTGAGCAGTTAGTGCGAAAGCGAATCGTGGAAAATTGGGAATCGCAAGATGAACCAGAGCATTTAAGAACCATACGCGATCGCATTCTCAGAAATGCGCGTTGTACCAAAAATTTGTTGCTGTTATACCAACAGATTTTGCAGCAAGAAAAAATTGCCGCAACGAACTGCAACGAGCATTTAGAATTGCGATTATCGGGTTTAGTGATTAAAAATAAAGGTGATTTAGTTGCTTATAATCAAATCTACAAAACTATATTTAATTCCGCTTGGGTGACGGCACAACTCGATGCGCTTCCCTGTAGTTATGCACAAGAAGCAGACCTATTTATCCCTAGCAATGAAGGAACAAAAACCCTAACTTTACTGCTCAATCTGGGAGAGAATAAAGTTTTAGCTGCCATAGCGTTTACAGATGTGGAATCTTTTACTAAAAAGATGGCAGCAGACGAAAGACATACACTCAATTTAATCGAGCGAGACTTTCAGATAATGAGACAAATCTGTCAGCAGTTTGAAGGACAGATTGTTAAATCTTTAGGAGATGGGCTTTTAATGTACTTTGCAAGTGCAGAAAAAGCAATATTTTGCTCGATAGAAATTCAAAAAACCTTAGCCTTAGCCGCCGCTAACTTGCCAAAACGCGATATTCTCCTGCATCGAATAGGCATCCATCTGGGAGAAGTGTTTTTCAGTGGCAATGATGTGATGGGGAATGGGGTGAATATGGCAGCACGCCTGCAATCAGAAGCAGCACCAGGCGGGATTTGTATTTCCCAAAATGCTTACAAAGCGGTAAACAATGAATTGCAAAAAAATGCAATTTATGGGGGAATGCGGCAGTTAAAAGGCATCGATAAACCCGTAACTGTGTATCAAATTCCTCCTTTCTACTCCGTGACAGATCGCGGGGTAGAATTGCAAGTAAATCCGTTAAAAAGGTGGGGACGAGTTTGGTTAAAAGTGGTTTTTGCGAGTGCGATCGCATCCAGCTTGATAATTGGAGTGCGCTCCCTGGGATGGTTGCAATCATGGGAATTGCAAACCTTCGATTTATTAATGCAATTAAGACCAAATGAAGCAGCCGATAAACGAATTTTATTAGTAACAATTACCGAAAAAGATGTGCAATCCCAACCCGCTCAAGAAAGAGGAGGAACTTCACTATCAGATCGTTCCCTAGCTCAATTAATCGCTAAATTAGAACCCTATAAACCAAGGGTTATCGGTTTGGATATTTATCGCGATCGCCCAGTGGGAGAAGGTTACAAACCTTTAGCAGCTTGGATGAGAAAGAGCGATCGCTTTTTTATCATCTGTCATTACGGCAACCCCGGAGTTAACCCACCCCCTGAAATTCCCCCTGTTCGCCAAGGTTTTAATAATGTTTTGTCAGATTCAGATGAAGTTCTGCGCCGTCATCCACTCGCAGTAAGTTCGGCATTTCCTTGTCAAAGTAAATACTCTTTTAGTTGGCAACTAGCAACTCGTTACCTCGCTAATGAGGGAATTAGAGCTAAAATAAATCACGACAATTACCTTCAACTTGGAACGACGGTATTTAAACCTTTAGAAAACGACACTGGTGGCTATCACAATTTAGATGCGAGGGGTCACCAAATTATGTTAAATTACCGCGCTAACCGCCAAATTGCCCCAACCATTACACTTGCAGAAATTCTCAGCAATCGGTTTAATCCAGACATGGTAAAAAATCGTATTGTTCTAATTGGAACTACAGCACCGAGTTTTAACGATATTCATTGGCGCACGCCTTACAGTAATATTCAAGGTTCAATTCAACCTATGACAGGGGTAGAAATTCAAGCGCATATGGTGAGCCAAATTCTCAGTGCAGTTTTGGATAAAAGAGCTTTAATTTGGTGGTTATCAAAACCTCTGGAAGTCTGCTGGATTTTGGGTTGGTCGTTAATAGGAGCAATCCTCGCCAAAGGCGCTCATTCATGGCGAGGTTTTGTCGTTCGAGGCGGAATGGCGATTGGCATTTTATATGGAAGTTGTTGGATTATTTTGAGTTTACAAGGCGGTTGGATACCTCTATTACCCCCAGCTTTAGCTTTGGCGATTAGTGGAGGAATTATAGTTTTGAAATGGAAAAGATTATAAGATAAATACCCGAATCATGTCGATTTAACGAACCACAGAGGCGCAGAGAACGCAGAGAGAAGAGAAAAGAAGAGGTCGGTAATTTTAGAGCGGGAAAGGAGTAAAATTTATATTGCAGGAAGAGGGGGGTGTAGGATGAAGCGCTGTTGGCGATCGCACCAGTCAAAACCAATTTGGATGCTGGTCCAGATTGCGGCTACAATCGCATCCTATCAGACTGAATCTCTGGCACAGATTGCTCCTGATGGAAGTTTAGGTGCGGAAAGTTCTACGGTTACACCGAATGTTTCTATTAATGGAAGTACAGGCGATCGCATTGATGGTGGTGCAATTCGCGGTGGTAATTTGTTCCACAGTTTTGAGCAATTTAATGTAGGGGAAGGACAGCGAGTTTATTTTGCCAATCCAACTGGAATTGAAAACATTTTTAGTCGCGTTACTGGTACGAATTTATCGAATATTTTAGGAACGTTGGGTGTCAACGGTGTAGCCAATTTATTTGTTCTCAATCCCAATGGTATTATTTTTGGGAAAAATGCCAGACTCGATCTCAGAGGTTCGTTTGTTGCGAGTACAGCGAGTGCAATTCAATTTGGCGATCGCGGTTTTTTCAGCGCTATAAATCCGACATCTCCGCCGTTACTGACGGTCAATCCTTCTGCTTTTTTATTCAATCAACAAACAGCCGGAAGGATTGAGAATCGCTCCACAGTAGAAATTTCAAGAAGACCAGAACGCTTATTTGGGTTACAAGTTCCTGAAGGTAGGAGCTTACTTTTATTAGGTGGAGAAATCCTGATTGATGGCGGGGGATTAAATGCTGCCAATGGGCGAATCGAATTAGCAGGAGTCCCAGGACAAGGGACTGTAGGACTCACTGTTAATCGCAATATCTTAAGTCTTAGTATGCCCGATTCTGTGGCACGATCTGATATTGCGATCGCCAACAATGCCAGAGTCAATGTCAGCGGTAAAGGCGGCGGATTTATTCAGATCCAAGGCGCGCGCGTTTCCCTCACCAACACCTCAGAAATAACCGCTGATACACTGGCAGAACAAAACGGACAAGGAATCTCAATTCGAGCATCGCATCTAATAATTCGAGATGGAGCGCAAATATCAACAACTGCTAGAGAAAATAGTCGAGGAAACAGCGGCGGAATTACAATAAATGCCGATCTAGTAGAACTAACAGGAACCGGAAGTGGCGGCAATTCGGACAACCGTCCAGGAGGGGGTTCGCGAGCAAATGAAAAGCCAAGTAAACTCGCCAGCGACGCCCAAGGAGCGGGAGAAGCTGGGAATTTAACGATTAATACCAGGCAATTAATCGTGCAAGATGGAGCTAAAATTTCTGCCTCAACAATCGATAGAGATGCAGGAGGAAACATCACCATAAATGCTTCGGAATCTGTGGAACTGATTGGCACTTCCAACAGCGAAGAACGATCTAGTGGCGTATCCGTTCAGACGCGGGGAATTGGACGGGGAGGAAATTTGAGGATTAACACCCAACAATTAATTGTCCGAGATGGAGCGGAATTATCAGCCTCTACTTTTGGGACGGGTGCGGCAGGCGACGTCATTGTAAATGCTCCCGAATTAGTAGAAGTAATTGGTACTTCTAGAAATGGCGTACAAACCAGCAGAATTGTTGCCGAAACAGGTCGGACTTTGGAAACACAAGATGCAGGAACTATCATTGGTACTGGTAAAGGAGGAGACCTAACAATTACAACTGGACGCTTAATTGTGCGGGATGGATCGCAAATCAGCGTTAGCGGTTTGAGAACAGGAGATGCGGGTGAATTGAGAGTCCAAGCATCCGCAATTGAGTTAGATAATTTGGCAGCGATCGCCGCCACCACAACATCAGGAAATGGTGGCGATATTACACTAGAACGATTTAATTTACTACTCCTGCGTCGAAATAGTCGCATCTCTACAACCGCAGGCACAAATCGTCAAGGTGGAGACGGCGGCAATATTACAATTAATGGCAACTTAGTAGTTAGTATTCCCAATGAAAATAGCGATATCACCGCCAATGCTTTTTCCGGACGAGGGGGTAGAATTAACATCACCACCCAAGCTTTATTAGGTCTAGAATTCCGGTCACGCGAACAATTACAAACCCTAATTGGTACTACCGATTTGAGCCAATTTGACCCAGCTACACTGTCTAGTAGTGACCTGACCGCCATTTCCCAAACCTCGCCTCAATTGAGTGGCGAAGTGGCAATACAATTGCAGGGAATTGACCCCTCTAAAGGACTGGTAGAATTGCCAACAGAATTAGTGGATGTAGCGCAATTAATCAAACAAAATCTTTGTACAGCCGCCCAAGGAAGTGAATTTACCATCATTGGAAGGGGTGGGTTACCAACTCCACCCAATGAAGTCCTGAATGGTGATGTTGTATGGGAAGATTGGCGCATTAGAGAAGCAAACCAAAGTGGAGAAATCAACTCAGAAACAAGAAGCATTCGCGCACAAACAAACAGCAATATACCCACAACAATTGTAGAAGCCCAAGGATGGTATAAAGATAGCAATGGCAATATAATTCTCACCGCAGAAACAACAACCGTAACACCCCACAGCAATTGGTTAAATTTTCCTAATTGCCAGCCGTAAGTTCCGTATGTGTAGGGGCACGACTCTCTGCCGAAATATTTAGCTTGCCGTGCCCCTACAGCCGGTCATTATATGGACACGACATGAAGTGATGAAACAGGTTTTGCGCTCGCTATTTCTTGCCATTTTAGGCTTAATATTAAGCTTGAGTATCCATGCAATACAACCAATCAAAGCACAACTCCCTGCTTCCACCCAAAACACAGCTTTAGCTTTTGTAGAAGCAGGCAAAAACCATTACGATGCCGGACAGTTTTCAGCAGCAATTCGCACTTTACAACAAGCCGCCCAAACTTATGAAGCCGCTGGGGATAAAATTAAGCAAGCACAAACATTAAGCTGGCTCTCGTTAGCTTATCAAAAACTCGGACAGTGGCAAGCAGCAGAAACAGCCATTAATACAAGTCTGTCATTACTCAACTCACAAAACGGTAAAAACGAACAAGTCCGCGCCCAAGTTTTAAACGCACAAGGGCGTCTGCAATTAGCGACGGGAAAAGCCGAAACTGCCCTAGAAACTTGGCGACAAGCCGAAATATTCTATGCACAAGCGAGGGATGAAGTGGGAGTACTCGGTAGCCAAATTAATCAAGCTGAGGCAATGCAAGCTTTAGGACTTTACCGACGTGCCGAAAAACTCTTTGCACAAATCGAACAAAAATTGCAAGCACAACCGGATTCTTCCCTCAAAGCAACTGGTTTGCGTAATCTCGGTAAAATGCTGCGTCTCGCCGGAGATATCGATGAATCTTACAGAATTTTAACCCTTAGTTTGGCAGTCGTTCAACGCTTGCCAAAATCGCCGCAACTAGAAAGCGAAACCTTGCTGAGTTTAGGCAATACGGAGCGAACTTTAGCTAAAAGATCAGCAATCTTTAACGATGAACAAGCTGGCAATAACTATACCCAAAAAGCCCTTGAGCGCTATCAAAAAGCAGTGGCGATCGCATCCTCACCCCTCACGCGCCTGCAAGCCCAACTCAATCAGTTAAGTTTGTTAATTGAAATTAACCAAATCTCAGATGCCCAACCATTATTACCTCCAATTTTATCCCAAATTTACACCTTGCCTGCGAGTCGCGAATCTGTCTATGCTGCTGTCAATTTCGCTGAAAGTTTGATAAAATTAGAAAACAGACAAACCGCTATTCCTAATTTTTTGAATGCGGCAATTCAACAAGCAGAAAGCTTAGAAGATAAAAGGGCACAATCCTATGCTTTGGGAACCCTGGGTAAATTTTATGAAAAAACCCAAGATTGGTCAAAAGCCAAAAATTTAACCCAAGCAGCACTCTTGATTGCTCAACAATTGAATGCGTCAGATATTGCCTATCAATGGCAGTGGCAATTAGGGCAGATTTTGCAGAGTAATTTACCAACTAATTCGGAAGCGATCGCCTATTACAAAGCAGCCGTTAATACCCTAAATAATCTCCGCAGCGATTTAGTTTCTCTCAATCCCGAAATCCAGTTTTCTTTTCGAGAAACTGTAGAACCTGTATACCGAGAATTAGTTGATTTATTGTTGCGCTCTCCCACTCAAGAAAACTTGCTCCAAGCTAGAAATACAATCGAATCGCTGCAATTAGCCGAATTGGACAACTTTTTCCGGGATGCCTGTGCAAAATCAGAGCCAGTTAATATTGACGCATTAGACAAACAAGCGGCAATTATCTATCCAATTATTCTCAAAAATCCCTTAGAAATTATCGTCAAACTTCCCGGAAAAGATAACTTACACCACTACACAAATCAGGGTGTAACTGAAGCTCAAGTAGACGAAGCTGTACGAGAATTGCGAATTGCTTTGACACAACGCAGTACCAGCTTGAGCGAAATTAAAGCAGCTGCAAAACAGCTTTATGAATGGTTAATTAAACCCTTGTCAGCCGATGTAGAAAATTTCGCCCAGCCCAACCAAAAACCGCTCAAAACTTTGGTGTTTGTCCTAGATGGTTCCTTGCGAAATATTCCGCCTGCGGCTCTCTATAATGGGAAACAATATCTGATAGAACAGTATGCGGTTGTTGTTACCCCTGGTTTACAATTAATTAATCCCCAGCCGCTGTTAAGAAAAAATATCAGAGCCATCCTTGCGGGAGCCGCCAATGCTCCTAGTTTTGAGCCAGAAGGTTTTTCCCCCATCGATAACGTAACTGTGGAATTGGAGGCAATCCAAAAACAACTCGACCAAAGTGAAAAACTAGAAAATCAAGATTTTCAGCAAGAAAAAATTCAAAAACAAATTAACGATAATCCTTATAACGTCGTTCACATTGCCACTCATGGCAAATTTAGCTCCAATCTACAAAACACCTTCCTTTTAGATTGGAACCAACGCATCAATGTTAGAGATTTAGATAATTTATTGCGGAGCAAAAACCCAACGCAAAACTCTATTCAATTGCTGATATTGAGTGCTTGCCAAACAGCTTTGGGGGATAAACGAGCGGCTTTGGGATTGGCAGGAGTTGCGATTCGAGCGGGAGCAAGCAGCACATTAGCAACATTATGGCACATAAACGATGCGTCCACGGCTGAATTTATGACCCGGTTTTATCAACAACTAAAAAATCCTCATATCCCTAAAGCCGAAGCACTGCGAAATACTCAAATTGCCTTTTTAACTGATTACTCCCAAACCGATTACAATCGCCCTTATCACTGGGCTGCTTTTACTCTGATCGGGAACTGGTTGTAATATTGCCTGCAAGAGATTCTTTGGCAATATTTTCTAATCCGATATTGCGATCGCTCAACACCTCCGCCCAAATGCCCTCAATCCCAGGATTCTGCGCCGGATTTGAACGCAGTCGAGCCAATTCGGTGAGCGTGTCGTACCAAATGCTATGCTGCGCGTAAGCCGCAATGCGTTGCAGGGGATTTTTTGCAGAATTTAACGCATTGTTCAGAGCGGCAGAAGGTGAAACTCGTCGCACTAATCCTGTAACAGAAGCGGCAGTCACTTGATCTCCTGCTTCTGTGCGCGGACAATTCATTTCAAAGTACCAACGATAGGTTTTCCCCACCTCCAAAGGTTTTTGGTTTGCTGGCAGGCTAATGCTAACAATTCCGGGGGTAGCTGGCAGTTGAAACCTAGTTCGGTAAACATCATTCTCGCCATCCTGCAAGGAAAATTCACCACTCGGTGCTTCCTGTTGTGTATAAGGTACGTACACCCAAAAAGTTGGGCGTTCGCTGACAGTTAACTCCAAATTATTGCTACCCACCAAGCTAGTCAAAGGCGGTTTGTTCTGTTTATATAAACAGTTGCCACGGCTACCAGTTCCCCGGTTACTATGAGGAGTTCCCCGATCGGGTGGTTCTGGATTTGCTAGCACAAAGCGGATTTTAATTGACTCACCGCTATTATTATTTGACGGCTGCGCTTGCACCAGTGAAGGCGAAAGCAAATTGCTCAAACAAACAATTGCCCAACTTGCGGCTAAAACTGATTTCAATTGCACCGGGGTTTTTTGCATAAAAAAATCGATAAATTTTAATTTAAATTTCCCTAGGTAAATACAACAAGAAAACATTTTTTCCGCAATCTGTTAGATTTTTTATCTGATTCTTCTCCTGCTCTGCCAAAAGCTAGATACCCGACTTCTTAGAGAAGTCGGGTATCTGAATATTATCCTAAAACTGGCTGCAGCGAAACACTAGAAGTGATCGATCGTGAACCAAATCTTGCCGCGATCGCTGTCACCCGCACCGTAGGAGTATATTTGCTGTCCTTTGCTGCCAGCCACATCTCCATAGATCGCTCCAGTTAGCGGATCGTAGGTGAGATTTAGATCTTTGTAACCCGTTCTTGAGTTGATGTCAACGTGTTCGTCACCAGAGCCAGTATCGCTTTCCCACAGTTCAATTTTGATCGGAACTCGACCTCCTGCCGTTTGAATAAACTGCCAGTTGGGACTCACATCATCTTTGCCATCAATCGTTGGACTGCTCTGCTGTACCCCAGCGATGGTTACTTTGGAATAGAAGTCAGCCCGATTTGTAAAAATAGGATCGGGATCTAAATTATCGATCTGGGCAACGCGGTTAATGTTGACCTTAATTTGGTTGAGTTTGGTGTAGTTAATCAATAGACTATCGAAGTCTTTAAATTCGCCCGTACTGGCGTTGTTGGCTTCATTTGTCTCGCTGACATTGTTGTTGGCATCTACAATCATGCCGATGCGGTAGGTTCCATCACCGCCACTCCAGAAAGCATTTCCAGCCCCAGGTAAGGTTAGATTCTGCGTCAAAGTTGCGGTACTGGTGTTGCTAGCTAAGCTGCCTATAAAGGCGCTGCCTAAGAAGTAATCGCTGGCGTTGATAACATTATCTTTGGAAAGATAGAACTTCGCCGTCGAGGCAGCAGCCGTACCAACTCCCGTGTTTTGAATTTGATAGTTGACGCTGAAACCGTCTCCCGCTTTCAGGGGTTCTTGTATCACATCGAAATATTTCCCCGACAAGTCAGCGACTTTAGTTCCCCCAACGCTGAGGCTATCGTAGTCTTTGAAAAAACCCGTGCTAGCATTGTTATTTTCGTTCGATTCGGCGACTTGATTGTTAGCATCTACCTTCATGCCGATGTAGTAGTTCCCATCACCAACCGACTTCCAGAAGGCATTTCCGGCTCCTGGCAGGGTCAAGGTTTTGTTTAAAATTCCCGTGTTACCGCCGCCACCTAAACTAACAACAGAAGCACTACCCAATTCGTAGTCACCGGCGCCTATGGAACGATCGGTGGACAGGTAGAATTTCACCGTAGATGCACCGGCGACATTCGTTCCGAGGTTTTGAATTTGGTACTGGAAATTAACGCTATTCCCAGCTTGGAGAGAAGTTGGCACAACGTTAAAGAATTGACTTGCTAAATCGACTCCGGCGACTAATGCTGCTGCTGTAGCAGTTTTGTTGGCTGCACCCGTGAGCGGATCGATATCAGCGCGGGTGATGGGGGCGTTGTTAGGAGCGATGGCACCAGCAACAGGATCGTTCCCCAGAATAAAGCTGCTGACTGCACCTTTATCCACCGTTAACGCCCTCGACAGCGAGTCAATTATCCCACTTTCACTTCCTCCCATCCCAGGTAACTTTGCAGTCAAACCTTGCAAGGGATTGGCTTCTAAACCGATTGCTGCTGTGCTGTTGCTAGCTGATTCTAAACCAATGTTGGAGCGGAAGGGGTTGATTTCTGGGGTGAGGAATTCCATTGTTATTTCTCCGATAAATACTCAAAAATTACAGAAAGAATGTGTTGAAATAAAAAACTTGGACAGTTCCTAGAGGCTTCTGTGCTATCTTGAGCCAAAAATCTGCGCTTTTCTGTAAGATTCTCGGCATTCTTTCAAACGTTTGAACCAAAGAGTGAGTGGCAATTGCATGAGTTGTTTTTAACTCTACAATTGCTAGTATGTTGAATAATTCAATTCAATAATTCAGTTAAATTCGGGACTGTGATAATTCAGGTAATTTCAGGTAATTTCAGGTGGGGCTGACGACGGTAGGTAGTTCCTGACAATAGAGAGTTATCGGCGATCGCTTGCCAGTCTGGCTCCCGGTAAGATAGATCGATGAACGTTCAGATCTATTACTTATGTCTGCTTCCCCACTCAGGCTCAACTTGGTAGAAGGTTCCGTCTCTTTTAACTTCACACCCCAAGCCGCACGGGAGTTACAAGCTGCGCTCAATCAGTTGATGGAACGGTTAAAAGCCGTTGCTGTCCAAACTTCCGGCGCACCAGGTAAAGCCAATCCCCAAAAACCAATGGAATATCAATACACGGGGGATATTTTTCTGGAAATTTTCTGCAATCCTAATATTTGGCCTAGTCCCTTTGCTGCCAAAGTGCTGCTCACCGTCCGCGACGATCGCATTCGCTTAACCAGCGAAGCCGAACTCACCAGGCTCGTTGATGATGTTAGCCAGTATATCGAGCAGGTCGGCTAGCCAAAGTGGGTAGATGTATGGTAAATACAGCGGATTGCTTTTCGAGTCAGGGAAAGCCTTATGGCAAGTTTGTGTAGCGGCAGCATTAATGCTGCCGCTACACAAACTTGCGGTGTACCTTTTATGGCTGCAATCCGCTCTATTATTTTCCGTAAATTCTTGTAAACTAGGTTTGGCAGTTGCTCTAACAGCAGCACAAGCAACCTGTTATTGCTTCGACGTTAATGCCGCCACCAAAGCGACTACCTCTTAGGTTAAACCTTGGTAAATTACGGTAATTACCGGAATTACCTACCATAGATGCAGACTCAGGTTTGAAATATAACCTACGTTGATTGGGTGATGATACCTACGAATGAACGCCAGTTTGTAGCCCTATCGATACCGATTAAGTAACGGGTAAATGAGGTTTATAGCCCTAGTGTCGGTATCCTCACAAGCCTAATCAACATTGTCGAGGCAGACATTACCACTGAGTTACCAGAAATGGAAAATTACGTTTTTCTAGTCGATACTAACAATCAACCTCTGGCGCCTATTCCACCCAAACGAGCAAGGGAGTTGCTAACCAAGAGAAAAGCGGCAGTGTGGAGAATGTACCCGTTTACCATCATTCTTCTTCATGCAGTTCCTAGTCCTCAAAACCCTAACCTGAACCTGAAAATTGACCCTGGTTCCAAAGTAACGGGATTGGCCTTATTAGACGGTGAAAAAGTGATTTGGGCAGCCAACCTAGAGCATAGAGGACAGCAAATCAAAGATTCCCTTGCATCTCGGCGTGCAGTGCGACTTCACCGTAGACAGCGTAAAACTCGGTATCGACAAGCTCGGTTTGATAATCGGAAACGTCCAGATGGTTGGCTGACTCCATCATTGATGCACCGAGTTCAAACTATTGAGACTTGGGTTAAACGCTTGTGTAGATATGCTCCTATTACCGGGCTTTCAATGGAGTTGGTGAGGTTTGATACTCAGAAATTAGTAGATCCAGAAATTAGCGGGATTGAGTATCAACAAGGCGAACTTTGGGGTTATGAAGTCAGGGAATACTTATTATCCAAGTGGGGACGACAGTGTGCTTATTGCGGCAAGAAAGATTTGCGATTAGAGGTAGAACACATTCAACCAAAGTCATCTGGTGGTAGCAACCGAGTCAGTAACTTAACCATTGCTTGTCATGGCTGCAATCAGAAAAAAGGGGATAAACCAATTGAGGAGTTTTTGAAGAAAAAGCCTGAATTGCTAGCAAGTATTATCAAACAAGCTAATACACCTTTAAAAGGTGCCGCAGCGGTTAATGCTACCCGATGGAAACTGTTCCAAACTCTTAACCAAATACTGAGCGTACAGACAGGGACAGGAGGGATGACCAAAATGAATCGTCTGATAGCGGGACTCCCTAAAGACCACTGGATTGATGCGGCATGTGTTGGAGTAATGCCATCTCAACCAATCCTCAAAACCTGTCAACCTCTACCGATCAAAGCTGTAGGACGTGGTGGTAGACAGAAAGCTGCTCTTAACAAGTACGGATATCCGATTCGACACAACCCACTTAAACCCATTTTTGGTTGGCTTACAGGCGACTATGCACGTCACCCGCTTTATGGGATAGGTAGGGTAACGCCAAGGTCAAAAGGTAGCTTTGTTCTTACCTTGAAAGATAAAACGCAGAAATCGGTTAAACACAAAGACTTGGACCCGGTTTTCAGAAGGGATGGATATGCTTACAGATTTAAATGACCGTTACCACAAGTTTCCGGAATATACTGGGAAATTAGCTTCCTAGTATTAACTGACTCTAGCTAAAATTGGCAATGAACTCCGATAACCTGATTCTGCTACTGCAACAAGGGTTTCGCATTTCTCTAGGCGCTACGGCTTCCCTAGTCGAAACCCTGCAAGACGATCAAAAGCGATCCGAAACTTTGTCCAAGCTGGGGTCACAGTTGATCCAGTTGACTCAAGAATGGTCTGAAAAAGGCGAAATAACAGAGCAGGAAGCTCGCAGTTACGTTGATTCGCTCTTGCGCCAACAAACCAATCAAACCACGAGCGCCACACCACCAACTGCCGGTACAAGTCCCGCGACGCCTAACCCCGCTGCTGCAACGGATGTGCAGCTAGAAATCCAGGAACTGATTGCCCAAATTGCTGCTATGCGTGCGGAGTTAGAAAATTTGCGTTCTCAAGACGATCGGTGATAAAAATCGTAGCGGCGATCGCTCTGTTGCGATCGCCTGATTAGGACTCATTGACTTTTTTCCCATCTGTTTTTTGTCATCTATCGTGAGTCAGTTGTCAGAAGGATTTGCTTGTTACCTCTGACGGCTGACGCAAGCACCTACCAACGACTTCAGTCATTCTGCCATTCTTCATGGCCCATTAAATCGCCAATCCTATCCCTGAGTAAATAATTGTTCTTTTCCAATTCGCACTCAACCCACCCCCATTCCCGCGCCGGGATGAATTGGCAAAGCGTGTATATGGGTTGCTGGCGGCTAACAACTCCTTTATGCACCAGCCGACGTGCTTCCTCTTGAATCACCTCTAGTGTGTATTGAACTGACGTAGATGTAACCACAGATGATACCGTTTTAACGCTCATTGTAATATCTCTCAAACTAAGAGGGCTTAAGGTTATGGGCAAAAGAAGCGGATAGTTTGTAGTTCAATATACTGAACGATTTTCATTTTTACGCTATCCACCGCTCCTTTATATTAATAAATGTTTCCAAAGTCAGCAAATATTGACATTACCTCCAAATCGTTATACACAGATCTAAGCGGCTTTCCCCTCTCATCCTATGGCTTGGCCTTTAGGGTAAAGTAAGCAGCAGGTAATCCAAAGGTTAAGTATTACCCACGGGAGGAGTTACTGAAACTCAAATGCCCCGGCAAGCCAGACTAGACTTGCCTAGAGCGGATAAGACGATCTGAGAGTTCAATCGGCAGCTTCCGCTCCAGAAAGCTTTTCTAAATTTAGTATTCCCCAACAAATAGCGGATATTATCGCGAGTTTTGGTAAGCTCTACCGAACAAAATTTCTAGGGCGATCGCTTGTGCCTGCTGCATCTGACCGTAGGACGATATACAAGGGATTCCGGGCGGTAAAGCGGCTAAGAACAGTTTTTTAACATAAGGGCTACCATACAGCACCAGCGCTTGCAGTTCGCCGGTTTTTAATAATTTCTTAAACCAATCCCGCGCCATTTGAGTCAGTCCCGCACTGCCTCGGAAAGGATTGCCTCGGATAAACAGTTGCAGCACCGTGGCAGAGAAAGTTTCTTCTCCCCCACAGACTGACATGCTGGGAGTATGGCAGTCTACGAGTTGGGATTTGTACCCCAGTTGCTCTGGAATTGCCAGCGCCGGGGCAGTCCGACACAAAAATTCACAATCCAAAATATTGTCTACCACTATTAAGTTTCGTAAATTCCCGGATTCTTTTGCCAATTCCAAGGGAACCGACCCGAAAACTTGCGTGCTTTCCCGGAGGATATTGGCAGCGGTAGCGATCGCTTTTGGTTGAGCGAGCTGAGCCAATAGCGGGGAGACGGAAGAGGAGGTGGAGAATGGGAGACAAGGGAGAGCGGAGAGTGTTTCTACACAATTCCCCGCGTCTGGGTGTCCCCGTGTCCCCTTGTCTTCTTGGTAATTTTCTTCCCCATATGCCACTTTCTGCTTAGCTTGCCAAATTCGTTCACAAGAGGCGCGAATTCTGTCTGGGGAGATCCGCCCCGTTTTAACCGCATCGCATACTGCTGCAATTGCGGCTTCTGGATCTACCGGCATCAATAGAATATCTGCCGCGGCTTCCACTGCCAAGACGGGTGCTTCCCTTGCACCGTAGCGAGAAGCGATCGCGCCCATTACCAGCGCATCGGTAACAATTAACCCGTCAAAACTCAAATTTTTCCGTAGTTGTTGTGTCAAAATCTTTTCCGACAGGGTAGCCGGTTTTTCTGCATCCCAAGCTGGTATCAGTAAGTGAGCGCTCATCACCGCGTCCACTCCAGCTTCTATAGCCGCGATAAACGGGGGTAGTTCAATTTCACCCAGTCTTTCTGGGGTGTGGGGCAATACAGGTAATTCTAGGTGAGAATCGGTTGCCGTATCTCCGTGTCCTGGAAAATGCTTAGCTGTCGTTAATACGGGGTATTTTTTAGCACCTTTTATAAAAGCCGTTGCCAAACAGCTGACATCGGTTGGAGTTTCGCCAAAGGCGCGGACGTTGATAACTGGATTATCGGGATTGTTATTAACATCGACTACGGGTGCGAGTACCCAGTTTATACCAATAGCCAGAGCTTCTGCTGCGGTGATGGCTCCCATTTGCTCGGCGTATTCCTGAGCGAGGGCGGGATTTTTATCCCCAATTGGGGACAAAACCATTGGGGGAGGAAACCAAGTCGCGCCAGAAAAGCGCTGTCCGACGCCTTCTTCAATATCGGCGGCGATCAGTAGGGGGATTTTAGACCAGTTTTGCAGTTGTTGCGATCGCAGTGCCAATTCTGGGGCACTGCCGCCGAGTAAAATAACGCCGCCGACGCCTAAATTTTGCAACCAATGCTGTAACTTAGCCGCTTTTGGTTCCCAGGCGGGATACTGAATTTGATGGTCGAACAGGTAGCCCGATGCTCGCACGACGACCATCTGAGCCACCTGTTGTTCCAGGGACAGAGTGTTTAAATCGGGCAGTTTAGAAGCATTCAAGGTTTGTCCTCTTCCTCTGCCGATACTGTATCATAGTCGCTGTCATCTGCCTCTGTTTCCTCGTCATCGCGGCGGTTAGAGGAAAGCTGGTTGATCAGCGATAGGATGCGATCGCCCCGTTCGAGGGAGTGGTCTTCCACAAACACCACTTCCGGGGTGCGGCGCAGGCGCACCCTCGCCCCTAGTTCTTTGCGAACGAAGCTCGTAGCCTCTTTCAATGCAGCCATCGTCTCGGCTTTCGCTTCGTTAGTGCCATAGAGACTGACAAAGATTTTGGCATGTTGCAGGTCGTTGGACACATCCACATCGGTGACGCTGACCATACTGGAACCCACCCGGTCATCTTTGATCCCGTTTTGCAGCAGTTGGCTGACCTCGCGTTGAATTTGGGCAGCAACGCGAGAAACGCGACGATTCGTAGCCATAATATTTCAAAGCCAGTGTTTCTCACCCATCCTAACTAAATCGCGCTCAATCCCAGCATCGCTCGTAAGGTTAAACTAACGAAAATTAAAAGACCCACCAGGAAGCCGATTAGAGCGATTGCCGTAACTGGGCGCTTAAATAGCGGTGTCAGCCAACCGAAGGTATTGACGAATATCCCCAAGATAATGGTTACTAAGAACCGGGGATAGCGCGAAACGTTGTCCCAAAATCCATCAAACATTTGTCTTGCAGCTCCCGCGGGCTGCTAAAGCAACAGCTTTTTTACATTGTACGAGAGGGTGAGAGCTTACAGGGGGTGGAAGCAATTCCATTTAGGTCAGAGGCAAAACCCCGCAAGGGAAAAACTAGCAATGCCAAATCGCCAGCAATCGATACGCCGGCGCTATACCGCAAGGTTAGCGCCGGGAGGATGTCACCCTAGCCAGAAGCTTTGCACTCTACCAGGCGCGGGTGAGTGTCGGGATGAATGGCAAAAGGTGACTAAGGTCGCGAGTCAAGAAAAACATAAAAAGCACTTGACAAGACTCTTGTCAGGACTTACGCAAACACCAAAGTTTCTCTGAAAAATCGTTTGTTTGGCAACTCGAGATATGCCTCCCTTCCGCAATCGCGGAAGCAGCCAGAAACTTTGGTGATAGGCACGCCCTTGCGTAAGTCCTGCTTGTTAAACTAAATAACTCAAGTTGCTAGTTATCTCATGCATAGCGGCTAATGGCTAATGGCTAATGGCTAATGTCAGGATATTATTGTTGTGAGCTTCACATCTCGCAATTAGCTATTAGCTATTAGCAACGCCCAAGGTTATAACTACAGGTCTGGCCCAAAGAAACCTGGTTTCTGTGAAAAATCATTTATGGGAACTAGAAAGCTACACAGAAACCAGGTTTCTAGACTCGTCGTGCGTAATTCCTCAACTAGCAACTTGCGTTATTATCTTGAAAAACTAACCTTGGCGTTCTTTGGAGATCATCTGGGCGACTTCGGGTGGAAATTCTTCCAATTCAGCCGTTCCCGATGCCGCACTAATAGGGGAATTAAAAGTATAGTTGGGGTCGCATTCTCCCGTGTCGTAAACTTGAATTACCCATTTATCGGGCAATCCTTCTACGCCAATTTCTACAACGTACCAACTATCTTTAACCCAACGACAGTTAAGAACTGAGAACCACTCTCGGTCTGCTTCCGCAATTTCCCATTCTGCCATGAGGAAATCCAAGGCTAGTTCTTGTGCCTCAATGCCGTCCATAATTTTTATGCCGAGGTCGTTGACAATTCGGGATATAATCCCAATTGCTTAGCTAATTCCCGAGCGACGTGGAGTAAAAATTTAGCTCCATCCTGGTTATCTTGGTGTGCCATATACGTTGCCAGCTGTACCATTGTTTCTACTAAACCAGCATCGATCAAATCTAAGTGAGCATCTAAAACTTCTGGTTCCTGACCGCTGGGACACTTGAACAATTCATCGATCAGGTTCATGTAAAGCTCTTGCCGCGTTGCTGTCATATTCTATCTCCCTGAAACCTTTAGAGGGTTTCCACTTATTCAGCTGAAAAATCGTTATTGTGACATCAAACTATACTTCAATCGAAAAAAACGTATAAATTGATACCATAATTTTCGCTTAACTTTGTGGGTAGGTTGCACTGTCTAACTGAGAGCTTATTTATAAATAAATTGTTAAAATTATTTTGACTTTATATTGGAATAAGCGAATCAACCCCAAATCATCTTTTGTGTCAAAATTTTATTTTTTTTATCATTTATTAATAAGTCTACAATTTTCTAGAAGCACTGACGCTATCTTTAAAATTGCTTTTAAACAAACTCATATAAATCCGTATTACCGATAGATTGACCGTGAGAGAAATTCTGAAAATAAGGATAGCCTTCTTTGTAATAGTGATGAGACACTTGTAAAATATCCCATCTAAAATTAAGTCTAATTTTTAATTCATCCAGTTGCTCGATAATTTGTTCTGACAAATCATCGTAGTTTAAGTCGCTTATCGGGTCTTCTACGCAGCAGGGAATACATCTTTTGTATACCTTGTGCCATAAGGTATACACAGAAACGCTGTCCCCGTCATCATCGGCAATATTTGCTAACTCTACTGGCAGGTTGACAAATACTTCATAATAGTTTTTATGGCATGAAATTGTATTAGCAGTAACCTGCCCAAGCGCTTCTAAAATCTCTTCTTCAACCTCGTATTCATCGCAGGTAGCGAAGTCTGGGTCGAAATGAACTAAACAGTAACGAGACGTTATAGCTAAATCGTCAAAAACCTTGTCTAATGCTTCACTGAGAAATTCAGCATAAGCTTTCTTGGCAATTTCTAAACCTAGATTTTCGGCTTCTTCTCTAGAATTCGCTCCCAGTAACATCGAAACTTCTATTTCCATATTATTACCCCGTACAAAGCTAAAAATCCCCCGCTTTTGCTTATTTTAGCGGGGGATTATCTTAATATATTTAAGATTTCAGATTGTAGATTTATTTCAATCTGCAATCTCCAATCTAAAATCTAAAATTCCCTTGTCTTAATCTAGAAAACCCATCAACGTGTTGCTGTCGTCGATTTCGTTGGATGCAATCGGGCGCAGTCCAGCCGACATAATCATTTGGGAAAATTGCAGGGTACTTAACCCTACCGGACGCATCCCCATCAAGGCAATGCTATCGGACATTTTGATCTCGCTGGCGGCGATGGGACGGAGTCCGGCAATGTTCACCGTTTCGGTAACGCGCAGAGTGCTAGCGCTAATGGGACGCATTCCGGCTGCATTGACTGTACTGGCGATCGCTAACTCGGAAGACATAATTGGACGAATCCCCGATGCATTGAGGGTTTCCCGCACTACCAGGTTGCTTGATTCAACAGGGCGGTTAGCAAAGACCAGACTCGACTTATCGTAGCGCGCTACCTTGGTGGAATCTGCGGGCGCTTCTTCCTTGACTTGCTCGCCAGTCTCTTGCGTTTCCACGCTATCTGCTTGAGCTTGGGCGTTTTCTTGGCTTTCAGCGTTGTTTTCGCTATTTTCGGCGCTTGTGGTGCTATTTTTCTGAGTTTTGCTCGTGCTAGCTGCCATGATTTTGACTCCTGTAGACTCTTAAGTAACCTTTATGCTGGAAAACCCAGACGCTTAAACGTATAGACTCAGTTTACCTTCAAATAACCTGATATAGGTATAAATATCTTAACCAACTCAACATAAAAAAGATATATTGTTACAATAATTAAAAATGATTGAGCGCGCGCATCACCGTCCAGAGCGGGGATGAAACCCGCACAGGCAAGGTGAGAGCGGGTTAGGTAGGATGGTAAAGAGTGCAGGCAACGCGGGATTGACAGACACAAGAGTTTTTGCACTCAAGCGAGATTATCAAAGCATGATGATGCAATTTGACCTGCAAGCGCCTTTTCAACCAACCGGCGATCAACCGCAAGCGATCGCATCCCTCACCAGTAGCATCCAAGCAGACAATCGCTTTCAAACTCTGCTGGGTGCGACGGGGACGGGAAAAACATATACCGTCGCCAAAGTAATCGAGCAAGTAGGGAAACCTACCCTCGTCCTCGCCCACAATAAAACCTTAGCCGCCCAATTGTGTAACGAGTTGCGGCAATTCTTCCCAGAAAATGCAGTTGAATACTTCATCAGCTACTACGATTACTATCAACCGGAAGCGTATATACCCGTCACCGATACTTATATCGAGAAAACCGCTGCAATTAACGACGAAATCGATATGTTGAGGCATTCGGCGACGCGATCGCTGTTTGAACGCAAGGACGTTATCGTAGTTGCTTCGATTAGCTGTATCTACGGTTTAGGAATTGCCTCCGAATATCTCAACGCTGCGATTCCCCTGCAAGTCGGAAAAGAAGTCAACCAACGGCAAATATTGCGAGATTTAGCATCAGTTCAGTACAGTCGCAACGATACAGAATTAAGTCGGGGACGCTTCCGAGTTCGCGGCGATGTATTAGAAATTGGTCCCGCTTACGAAGACCGAATTATCCGCGTAGAATTCTTTGGCGATGAAATCGACGCGATTCGTTATGTTGACCCCGTAACCGGAGAAATTCTCCAAAGTGTCGAGGCGTTAAATATCTATCCCGCCCGTCACTTTGTCACCCCAGAAGACCAATTAGAAGCTGCAATCGAAGCGATTGGGCAAGAATTAAAAGACCGATTGCAAGAATTAGAAAAAGCTGGTAAATTATTAGAAGCTCAACGACTCGATCAGCGCACTCGCTACGATTTAGAAATGTTGCGGGAAGTCGGATATTGCAACGGCGTCGAAAATTATTCTCGCCACCTCGCAGGGCGTATGCCGGGGGAACCGCCAGAATGTTTAATCGATTATTTTCCCAAAGATTGGTTGCTGGTGATCGATGAATCCCACGTGACAGTGCCGCAAATTCGGGGGATGTATAACGGCGATCGCTCGCGCAAACAAGTCTTAATCGAACATGGATTTCGCCTCCCCAGCGCCGCAGATAACCGACCTTTAAAAGCAGAGGAATTCTGGGAAAAAGTCAACCAGTGTATTTTTGTGTCTGCGACGCCGGGAAACTGGGAAATAGAAGTATCAGAAGGTCGAGTGATAGAACAAGTAATTCGACCGACAGGGGTGATTGACCCAGAAATTTTTGTGCGTCCCACAGCAGGACAAGTTGACGATTTGTTGGGAGAAATTAAAGAGAGAGTAGCCCTGCAAGAACGGGTGTTAGTGACGACGTTAACCAAGCGGATGGCGGAGGATTTAACCGAGTATTTGCAAGATAGAGGAATCAGAGTCCGCTATCTGCATTCGGAGATTAATTCAATCGAGCGGATCGAAATTTTGCAAGAATTACGCGAAGGGAATTTCGACGTTTTGATTGGAGTAAACTTGCTGCGGGAAGGATTAGACTTGCCCGAAGTTTCGTTAGTTGCAATTTTGGATGCAGATAAAGAAGGGTTTTTGAGGGCAGAGCGATCGCTGATTCAAACCATCGGGCGGGCGGCGCGTCACGTGCGGGGTCAAGCTATCTTATACGCCGATAATTTGACAGATAGCATGATTAAAGCCATTGACGAAACCGACCGGCGCAGGGGCATTCAAATGGCATACAATCGAATGCATGGAATTACACCGCAACCGATTGTTAAAAAATCGAGTAATTCGATTTTGGCGTTTTTGGATTTATCGCGGCGATTGAATTCCCAACAGCTAGAAATCGCTTACGAAAAGTCAGATGAATTGTCGTTGGAAGAGATTCCAGAGTTAATTGGGCAACTGGAAACGCAGATGAAAGAAGCGGCGAAGAAACTGGAATTTGAGGAAGCGGCGAAATTGCGCGATCGCATCAAGCACCTGCGGGATAAATTACTAGGACATTAGACAAGATTGCACCAATTCTTCTTGATTAAATTCAAGGGCAGGCGGGACGCCTACCCCACAAGAATATTTCCCATCTTGTGGGGTGGGCAGGAAAGCCCGCCCCTACTTTTTTCAACGTCCCTGTCCAGCACGGCGTGCCAAAGCTATAGTTTTCGGACGACCAGCAGCCGTGCGAGTAAAACCAAGTCCGAAACGGAAGATTTCCGGCATATAATAGTCATTTTTTTCGCGAATGACTACGCCGTTATCTTCCAAAGTTTTTATTTCTTCTGAAGATAGTTGCAAGTCGTCCCGCGTGAAAGGGATTTTGCGACTGTCTTCGTTTAGGTTTCGTAACTTCGCGAACACATCTTTTAAAGCTGTATTTTCTAACTCTATTTCCTCAATTTTCTTACGGCTGCACTCTGGTAAAGCGCTTTTAATTGCTGAGGGTATAAGGATACGCTCTTGCCAGCGAGTGTCATTTACTGATTCTTTGGCTGCGAGGTGAAGAAGACGCACCAAGTCCCGCGATTGAATTTGGCCTTTAAAGTCGGAGAGGACTGCAATAACGAATCTGGCAGAACCAGCTTCTTTAGAGGAATCGCTACCGAGTTTTTTACCCCACAGAGGTATCAAAAGCTCGGTCAGTTCCTCTTCACTCATATCCTGAAGTATTTTAGTATTATTATCGAGTGGTATGTTCGCCAATCTAGTTACCCAAGCGACCAATCTTAGTGCTTCTTCTCGATTCCACTTCAACGCATAAGGCTCGTAGCGAGCCATCATTTGAGCAGCATTTTGGCGGATAGCAGCAAGTACTAGATCGCGACGAATAAAAATTAGAATGCCTAAAGAACGACTCGGTTGCTGACTCAGCCATTCGGGAACTTCCTGGAGTAAAGCACGTAAAGCTGTCTGTTGAGATTCATCGCTGGCAAAGTTTTGGAAAAGGTCTTCTAAACCATCAATGATGACAACCAGTTGTTGTTTTGCTGCTACTAAATGTTCTGTTAATCCTCTGCCTGCACCTTCTTTTTGGGGTTGAAATCCAACACCCCAAGCGATCGCATCCAGCCAGCGATCGCGCCACTGTCCTTCGTGTAAGTTTCGCTGACAACCGTCTCGAATATAGTCCCGAATCGTGCTAGCATCTTGGGGTTCGCCAAACTCCAAAGCCTGTGCTGTTTTCTTTCGCACTTGTCGAACTAACTCCTCAGCCGCAGGACTAAGGTTTTTCGATTTCAGAATAGGGGCTATGAAAGCACTAGCACTCACTTCAGTTACACCAGCCTCTTGGGCAAAATTTTGCCAGTTTTCGCGGCGCACAATCTGGAGGAAAGTATAAGTTTTTCCCGAACCTTTTGCTCCAACTATTACGGCTATGGGGAGGCGACGACGGTTATCTGATGCCAAGTTTCGCAAGGGAATAGTAGGCAAAAAATCAGCTACTTCAGCATTCTCTGCATACACTAATTGTTCGGCTATTCTGGCGAGACTTTCTCTTTGCGACTGTAAACTTGGAATTTCTTCCTGAACAGTTTCACCCCGCTGAACTGGCAACCAATCTATTAGGGTACGAATCTTATCGACAATGCCAGATCGCTGGATTCGAGTCAGAACATCTTCCCAAGACGAAGGCAAAGCCAACAAATTCTCAGCAAATGGGGTAATAACAGTTAGAGGTTCAGCGTCTTCTGATATAAACGATCTAGCAGCCTCAAGCAGTATCTTTTCTGCTTCTAATACCAAATCGCTATGTTGGTTATCTTCAGGAACCTGGCTAATAATCAAGGCAGGTAATGGTTCGGTATCTCTTGTTGAGGGCGCTCTTTTTCCAAGAAGTTCTAGAATAGCACTTGTTCCTGAAATAGCTTGTCCGCTCAATGTGGTAACAAAGATGCGGTAAACTCGCGGATCTAATATCAAACCTGCGGCAAGTTCAGAAAGTCCAGCACGCAAGTCCACTAAAACAACATCAACTCCTAAAGTTTTCCCAATACTTGCCAGAATGTCAGTCAGGATAAAAGGGTTTTTAGCACCCTGAATGAGATGTTCAGGTCGGATTTCCAAAGAGGTAAATCCAGCGGTGGAACGGAAGGAAGGTAAGATATAAATATCGTCAATTAAGGCACTCTGAAGGCGATCTGCTACTAATTGAACCGCGTTCTTTGCATCGGGAGATGAATCGCCGTGAGCCAGAGCGAGAAAGTCAGCAAAGGAGACGGGAGGATTCGGCAATCGTAGCTCAAAAACCCAACTTATTCCTGGTGCTTCCATGTCCCCATCTACAAGGAGGACCTGCTGTTTGTCTTCCGTTAAAGCCTGTGCCAATGCAAGCGCATGGGTTGTCCTTCCAACACCTCCTTTGAAGGAATGAAAAGCTACTACTGGAGGGAAATCTGATGCTAAGCTCTCTGGTGTTTGGATGTCCCCTCCGGGCGACCACAGGACTCCTGGTCTAGACAAACTAGGCTTCAGTTTAGGAATAGGGGGTTCTTTTTCTGTTTCTTCAAAAAAAATTGGCAGAGTACGTTCATTTTCAGGAATACTTTCTAAAATAATCAAACCTTCTGCTATTTCTTCTGACGAACTAATTCGGAATCGAGGTTCGTAAATTTCACGCAGCCAATTTTTTGCTAATTCTTGATTGCCTGGAAGAATTCCGATTGTTAACCCATCCCAATAAGCTCGCGCCCAAACTAGCCATTGGGGCCAGTTACCTCGCTCTTGAATCCGCAGTAAGACTTCTTCTACGTCAACCCAAGTGTAAAGACGAATATCTGACGGAATCATTTTTAGATCTCCCCCTTAATCCAATTGCAGAGATTTTCTAGCCACTGCACCAGCGCTGCTTCATCCTGCGGATTCATGCGAATATTATAGCGCCATGCCTGATGAGCCTTTTCTATATCTAAAGTTGACCCCCCTCTGGCGAGACGAAAATGGGGTGGAGTACCAGCAATCGCAGAAATTTTGAGTTCTTTGATCCATCTATCTAAATTATGACCATCTTGTGATATAAGTGTTGGCTCGGGAATATCATTTATTGTTTTTAATTTGTTTCGTCTTAGCCAGATACTCTTGATTCCGCATTCGGCAGCATAGAAGAGTAGCAAATGAGAAGAAATACCTTTTGTTTGCTCAGAAGCGCCAAGATGAGTATGAAAAGCTTGCCGTAACTCGCTCACACCGGCTGGTAATATCATTTGATAATCTAACTTACCCCGTTGACCTTGAGTTAGATTATCTCGTTAAGCAAGGGCGATCGCCTACCCATCCCTTCACGGATAGGTAACCTGCAAAATAAAAACCCCTTCGCAAGAAGGGGCAACACAAGGCGCATCTAGATTTAAAATTAACTTGGATACACCTTGTGCGGTTCACACAACCGGGTGAAATTGCTGGTTCTAGATTGGGATTATTGTTCATCCACCCGATAGCGCACCCTGAATTGTTGATCCGATTCGTTACTGGGAAAGCGCACGGGATCGTTACTGTTTCGATCTAAACTGCCACCGCTAAATTCTAAATTGCCCAAAGGTGAGCCTTGTTGATTCGGTGCAGTCAAGACATTATTGTTATTTCCGCTTTGGAAAATAGGAGAAGATCCAGTAAAAAACGAAGAGAAATCTTTGTCTGCATTGCGGTTTTCCAGTCCGCGTAGCGAGTCACCCGATAGGGTAACCCCGGTATCTGCTTGAGACTGTGCTATAGGAAGCGCGTAAACTGCTGATGTCACCGTGACTACCGCTGTGACGCCGAAGGCTGTTATTATGGCAATTATTTGCATGATGGCCTCTCTCCCCTGAAACTACTACCTAGTGTTCTCAACCGGGCAAGCGCAAAGTCCATTTTCAGGCTTCTACTATTTTAGATTTGAAGCTTCCGATTTTGAACAGGACTTACGCTTGGGCGTTCCTATCACCTTTGTTTCTGCATAGATCTCTGGTTCCTGGCGCGACGATTTTTCATAGAAACCCGGTTTCTTTGCGTAAGTCCTGTTGAAAGGTTAACTTTGGAGGATTTGCCAAAATCCTTTGGTTGCAACGCTCAAAACCACTGGATTTTCAGGGGATTTTTCTATAAGGCAGTGGGTGACTTTTGTAGTGCGGTGATATTACGAAGGGTATTTAACCGACGCCATGCTGCTTAAACCAGGCTTGTAGCCGCTTCCAGGCATCTTCAGCTTGCTGTTTGCGATAGGTCGGGCGATAGTCGGCAAAAAAACCGTGGGGCGTATCTGGATAAAGGATGATTTCGGAACCGCTGCGCCCGCGCTTGAGTGCCTGCCGCATTTGCTCTACTGTATTGTTAGGAATATACTCGTCACTTCCGCCGTAGAGTCCAAGGACGGGTGCTTTCAAAAAAGGTGCAATGTCGATTGGGTGTTTGGGAGTTAAAGAAGAAGATTCGCCCACCAAACGTCCGTACCAGGCAACGCCAGCTTTAACTTTGGGGTTGTAAGCTGCATACAACCAAACAATTCGCCCACCCCAACAAAAGCCAGTAATTCCCAATTGATTGATATTTGCTTTGCTGGATTTTTCTGCCCAACCAACCGTTGCATCTAAGTCGGACATAACTTGATTGTCCGGTACTAGAGAAACAACTTTGGAGATAATTTCTTGAATATCGCTCATTTGAGAAACATCGCCAAAGCGGGAAAATAGTTCAGGGGCAACGGCGCAATATCCCAACTTGGCAAAGCGGCGGCAAATATCCTGGATGTGTTCGTGAACGCCAAAGATTTCTTGCACCACCAGCACTAGGGGGAAATTCTCTCCCGTCCCAGGCATTGCCCGATAAGCTGGAATTTCCCCATCTTCCACAGGAATCTTGACTTCCCCTGCTACCAATCCCAGAGTATCTGTGGTAATAACTTGGGCGGAAATAGGGGGCACAGCTAAGGCAAACCCTGCCGCCAGCGTTGAGACAACAATAAATTTGCGGCGACTTAACTCTTTCACGGCGGGTTTCTCCAAGCACTCCAACCAAAAATTCTAGCTTCTTTGGTCAACTCGGTTATACAGAAATTTTACAGAGACTTTATTGAATCTTTATCGCGATCCCGTAAGCCTACCCTAGGCAAAATTAACCAGATACACCATAAATAGATTAGGTAGCTTGCGCGTAAGCTCGCTCCCAAGCACTGAACCTAACCTTTATCCCCTTCCCCAATGACTAACACCTCAGTAAAAGTTCCGTTTGTAGACCTAACATTTCAACACGAACCGATTCAATCCCTGCTAGACGAAGCGATAATGAACGTAGTCCGGCGGGGAGATTTTATATCTGGACGTGCTTTAGTTGAATTTGAGTCAGCCTTTGCTGCTGCTTGTGGCGTATCCAGCGGCATCGGGGTGGCTTGCGGAACCGATGCGATCGCTCTAGGCTTACAAGCCTGCGGCATCCGTCCTGGGGATGAAGTTATTTTACCCGCGAACACGTTCGTTGCCACCCTGATCGGCATTCTCCGCACCGGCGCCACGCCGATTTTAGTCGATTGCGACCAAGAAACCGCTTTAATCGATTTGGATGCGGCAGAAAAAGCGATTACACCCAAGACGAAAGCGATCGTTCCGGTACACCTCTACGGGCAAATGGTATCGCCCTCCCATCTGCTAAAATTAGCCCAAAAATACAACCTCATTATCTTTGAAGACGCCGCCCAAGCCCACCTCGCCCACCGAGAAGGCTATCGCCCCGGATCGGTTGGTACGGCGGCAGCATTTAGCTTTTATCCCAGTAAGAATTTAGGTGCATTTGGCGATGGCGGCATGGTCGTTACCGCTGATGAAACCGTAGCCAAAAAAGTCAGAACCCTACGCAACTACGGCGCCCCGAAAAAATATCTCCACACTGAATACGGGACAAACAGCCGCCTCGATACCATACAAGCCGCCGTCCTGAATGTAAAATTGCCCCATTTAGAACAGTGGAACAACCAGCGCAACCAAGTTGCCCAACAGTACGACGCCTTATTAAAACCCCTCAAAAAACAGGGCATCGTCCCCATCCAAAACAATAGCGGTAGCGGTCACGTGTATCATTTATACGTTATGCGTATTCTCCCATCATGCCCGCTTGACCGCGATACAATCCAAGCAGAACTAGATGGTATCGGTATCCAAACCGGCATCCACTACCCGCTTCCCTGCCATCTCCAGCCCGCGTTTGAGCATTTAGGCTACAAAATCGGCGATTTCCCCCAAGCAGAAACTCTGTCTCAGCAAATTTTATCCTTGCCGATGTTTCCGGGTTTAAGCGAAATTCAAGTTGAGCGGGTAGTGGAAGCAATTTGTCAAGTTCTAAAATCTGCACCAAAGGCTGCTGTTTCCGCCTAAGACCATGCAAATTAGACAGAAATACCCCAATGTCATCGATCGCCACCTGTTAGATGCCGCTATCTTGGCACTGTTGGCGATTATATACGCGCCCCTAATTTGGCATTGGTATGACGGTTGGCTGCATAAAAATATCGGCATCATCCACGAATATTTCAGCCACGGACTGATCGGGTTACCCTTTGCCGCCTATATTGCTTGGATACAGCGCAAACAGTGGCGGCGGTTACCCGATACGTTTAATCCCCTTGGTGCTGCGTTGCTGGTGCTGGGGGGAATTTTTTATCTGAGTGGGTTACCCGACTTTGCTAATTTATCCTTCCCGATAGTACTGGCAGGGCTTTGCTTGTGGCTCAAAGGTTTCCCCGGATTGAAACTGCAAGCATTCCCGCTGCTGTTGGCGTTTTTGGCAACGCCCAATCAAGCGCCCTATTTGATCGAACCACTAGCCTTACCCCTCCAGAGTTTTATCGCCCATACGGCTGGGTTTATCTTGATTCAGTTAGGCTTTCCAGTGACCGTGGAAGAGATTAATCTTTATGTAAATGGCAGGATTGTAGAGGTAGCGCCCCACTGTGCTGGCTTGAAAATGCTGTTTACCAGTTTGTATGTGGGGATAATGCTGCTGTACTGGACCGATACATGGCGATCGCGCAACAAATCAATTTTCTTTTTAGTCAGTGCAGTTTTGATCAGCGTCAGCGCTAATATCATCCGCAATACCATGTTGACCTTCTTTCATGGTAGTGGGAATGACCATGCCTTTGAAGTGCTGCACGAAGGCTGGGGCGGTGATGTTTATTCAGCCTGTATGCTGGGAATGTTGGTTTTGGTAATTAACGCGATTGACAGATTTTTTCCCGCCCAGTCCGATCAAAGCAACCCTCAAGAAGCGTTTGAGCAAAGCGATTCACCACAAGAGTATTGACTATGGTCGCGCTTTGTGCTATGCAAAGCAAATTATTCTTAAAACATAATGAATAACTTCTTTAATTCAAAATTTGGTAAGGGCAGGGTGAATAAAAATCTCGGTGAGACGCAAGCAATGCCAGTTAAACTCGCCCCTCTCAACTCAAAACTATCGAAAATTATCTTGTTGGTATGCCTGGTGCTACTAATGGGTTTGGGAGCGGTTCCCGGTTACCTAAAGGGAAGCTGGCGTTGGGAGAAGCCCCTATCTGTTGCTAATCTCAAACAAATTAGAAATTTACAAAAAACTGGCATCAGTTTGCCCAATTGGCAAACGTTGAACCAACAGCCAATTGAAATAGGCGGACACAAATGGTCGTTTCAGGTGATTGGGCGAGATGCCGAAACCCAGGCGATTTTGCTGCTGCGTCCAATGCGCGATGATAAAGATATGCCCCAGGTAGAGTGGGTGGATCTGAGGGGATTCCGGTGGTGGCAGACTCTTCAACCGCGCCAGTGGCAAACCGATGGATTTAGGCGATCGCAGTTTACAGTAACCTCAACCAATGCAGGTGGACAACCGCTGCAAGTCGAAGCCCAATACTTTCGCAACTGGATACAGGAGCGAAACTTTAGCGGCACTTTTGCCGTATTGCAGTGGTATGCTTGGCCTACTGGGGGCAACCCAGAACCCAACCGCTGGTTCTTTGCCGATCAAATTGCTCAGTGGCAAGGTCGTCGCCTTCCTTGGGTCGCAGTTAGCATCATGATTCCCATTGAACCATTAGGCGACATCGAACCCGCTTGGCGCGTTGCCGAGTCCCTGGGACAAACCGTTCAAGCTGCCTTAATTGCCGATGCGCTGAAGGGCAGTTAGAACTACTGAGGGTCAGCGCGGCTGATGGTGCTAAGATATACAGGCTTTTAGGGTTAGGCATTGCCCGCACAGAAGAAATGCACAAAGCAGCAGGTGGAATAAAATCCCAAATACAACCTTTTCTCGGAAAGGGGGAAAGTCCAAAGCTTAAAATATGGCGGCGTCTAACAGCTGGCTGCCTGTTCTCGCTTCACGCTGGCACCACAATTTTACCAGGGGCGCTGTTGCTGTGGATGCATCCCGAAAATACCTGGGCAGCTATCCCTAACCGGGAAAATGCAAAATCCTCGCTGCAAAATTCAATTGCTCAGTCGCAAATCCCCATCGTTCCGTTTGAACTGCAAAATACACCCCCCCAGCGGTTTCAGCCAAATCCCCAATTTAGAATCTACCGTCTGGGGCCAGGAGATAGCATTGGTGTTGTCGTACCGCGCTTTCCAGAACTGGGGGGTACTTTTGCGATTGACGGTGAAGGCAACGCCCTGCTGCCCCTGGTAGGCAAATTGCGCATCGCCGGTTTTACCCTCGAAGAGGCCCAAGAAAGGATTCGCGCCGCTTATAATCGGTTTGTGGTCAATCCGCAGGTCACGGTAGCTCTTGGGGCGCCGCGTCCAGGCCAAATCACCCTTACCGGCGAAGTCGTTAGACCGGGATTCTACGCCCTTGGTGGTTTGACGCGCCTCTTAACTGTGCTTGTGGCAGCAGGCGGCACTACAACTGAAGCTGACCTGAGAGCGGTTTTGGTGCGTCGGTTTCTCAACGATGGCTCTTATATCGAACAACGGGTAGATTTTTTTACCCCCCTGCTGGCGGGAGATCCGCTGCCAGATTTAGTAATTCAGGACGGCGATGCTGTAATCGTCCCTAAGCTGGAAGTTGGCAACCTAGCAACTTATGACCGCCAACTGGTGGCGCGATCTACCCTGGCGCAACCTAGTATTACGATTCGAGTCCTCAGCTACGATCGCAGTACAATCGCGAATCTTAGTCTTCGCAATGGTAGTACCTTTCTCGATGCTGTGACAGCGATTGCCCCCAGTCTCCAAACGGCGGATATTGGGAACATTGGCTTGCTCCGCTTCGACCCAGAACGAGGTCGGGTAATTATGCGAGAATTGAATGCTAGAAGGGCAATATTGGGCGATGCATCTCAAAACGTTCCTTTGCGTGAAAATGATACGATCGTCATCGGTCGCAACTTGCTGACTCGGATTAGGTTTGCTCTTACCACCATTACCCAACCTTTCCAAGATATTCTGCAATTCCTCTTCTTCTTCCGCTCGTTTACTCAGGGTACTCAGAATATTTTCTTGGGGCCGGGGTCGGGGACTGGGAACCCATAATAATAACTACCAATAGCTTTAATTTCCCTGGCAATAGCTACAACATTAAACTACTCGATACTCATAACTTTGTTGCCATGACACCACCCATTGTCAAGCGCTACTTCATCGCCTTCGATCAATACAAATTGATCGGATTAGCTGCATGGATTTTGATTGCGGGAGCATCTTTCCTCGTTGCCGCCAAGCAAGAGCCAGAACCCACCCAGTACACAGCTTCAGGCGCGATGTTGTTTATTCAGCCGCCGATAATTTTTTCCAGGACGGGCACAGATATTCAACAGCAGGCACAGATTCTCAATAAAGATGCTTTGCTCACCGAAGACGTACTCAAACTGGTGGCAAAGCGAGTCGGTGTGAAACCCGAAGAACTGGCCAAAAAGATAGGTCTCCAGCTACCCAAGCCGCCTGGTAAGGGAGAAGCCCCGCCCGCACCGCGATTTGCAATTATATACACCGATTCCAGCAAAGAGCGGGCTGAAGCTGTGGTAGATACTTTGATGAAAGCATTGGTCGAGCAGAGTCGTTCCCTGAACGTAAAGCGCTTGCGCTTACGCATCGATGAAATCAACAAACGCCTGCCGGCTGCAGAAAAAGACCTACGCAACGCAGAAAGGAGACTGGAACAGTATACCAAGCGCGAGGGAGTCTTGTTGTTGGCAGCCCGCGATGGCAGTATACTCTCCGGGATTACCGGCAGCCAAGCACAGCAACGGCAAATTCAATTTCAATTGCAAGGGATTGACGCACAAATGCGTAGCTTGCAGGATCGGCTGGGATTGACGGCAGATCAAGCTTATACCTCCTCGGCGCTGAGTGCAGACCCAATTATTGCCAGCCTGCGGGCACAAATCCATCAAGCGGAGACTCAGAAGCAGCTTCTGGGGGAACAAGGCTACCGCGCCGCACACCCGCGAGTTGTTGAGTTAGACACCCAGCTAAAAGCTTACAATCAATTGCTCGCAGAGCGATGGCGCGAGGTAATTGGCAACAAAGGTATAGGGCAACCCCTGGTCAGCAGCAGTAAAATTCGCCAGGATAGCAGTTTAGATCCGTCGCGGCAGCAGTTGGCACAACAGCTGGTGGGGTTACAAACTCAGCAGGATACGCTGAAGCAACAACTGGTGGCTCTCGCTCGCCAAGAACAGCAACTGCGGCGGGAATATCTAACGATTCCCAACAAGCAACTCGAGCAAGCGCGCCTGCAACAGACGGTGAAGCTGAAACAAGACCTTTACAGCAAAATACAGGCAGCTTTGGTGGATGCTCAAGCAGCGGAAGCCGAAACCGCTACTAGCTTGACGATTGCCGTTCCGGTATCCACCGACGAGATTAAACCAGCTCCCCAAAATCCTGTGCTGATAATTGCTGCGGGAGCAGGGATCGGGTTTATCGTCGGCAACGGTTTAATCTTCCTGTTGGGATCTCTGGGCGGCATCTTGCAAACTATGGAGGAAATCCGGGCAGCACTCCTACAGCGCGAGGTGGAAGTGCTGGGGATTTTGCCTTATATTTTGGTTGTCGATCCCCAAGCCGGTGATACACCGATTGTGGTGGAGCCGAATTCGCCTTATTTGGAATTGTACGAACGATTCCGCAGCAAACTGCGCCTCGCTGGGGAAACCGCGCCCAAGGTTGTATTGTTTACCAGCACGATCGATAAAGAAGGCAAGAGCGTCAGTGCTTATAATCTGGCGATTGCTTCGGCGCGTGCCGGTAAGCGCACGCTGTTGATCGAAGCGGATTTGCGCTCGCCCTCCCTGTGCAAGGCGCTCAAAGTCGCACCCGATCCCGATGCCAATGTGGAACCCCTACGCTACTACGGCAGCTTGAGCGAGTGCATCCGCTTAGTCCCAGAAGTGGAAAACCTTTACATAGTACCTTCCCCCGGCCCCATGCGCCAACCCGCCGCAATTCTGGAATCGAGCGAATTCCAACGCCTGCTGGAAGATGCTAAAGTTCGCTTTGATATGGTCATCCTGGACGCCCCGGCGATTAGCCTGTGCAACGATGCCAAGATGCTCGAACCGTTTACGGATGGCATGATCCTGGTCACTCGCCCCGGTTACACCGGCGGGAATTTGTTGGGTGAAATCGCCGATGAGCTTAGCGAATCGGAAGATATCACCCTGTTGGGTGCAATTATCAACGGAGCCGATATTTCCCTCCCAGCGCCTACTGCGGCAGAATCCCAGACTCTGCTGTCGGAAGAAACAGAGACTGTGCCACCAAAGCCAGCCTCTGTATCAACCAACGGTGCCAGGAAAAAATGAAACAGATGCGCGAAAAGCGATTGGCATACATATACCACACCAATCGCTTTTTGTCAATGCCATTGTTAAAATTGCTCGGATTCGGTATGAGAAAATAATCCCAAGAGGGGGCCGAGAATGGCGCCGAAGACAAATCCACCTGCGTGCGCCCAGTAGGCAATCCCACCGCTTTCCATGCCGATGTTAGAGCGGGCACCAAGGCTGGCAACACCGTATAATGCTTGCTGGACAAACCACCAACCCAGGAAAAAGTATGCGGGGACATATACCAGGAAATAGCCCAACAAAGTCAGGATTCTGGCATTGGGGAACCTGAGAATGTATGCACCTAAAACGCCAGCGATCGCACCCGATGCACCCAGGGAAGGAATCGCAGATCCTTGGGAAAAAAACCATTGGGTTAATCCCGCTAATACGCCGCAAGCTAGATAGAAAACTAAATATTTAACGTGTCCCAACTGGTCTTCGACGTTGTTACCAAAAATCCACAAAAACAACATATTGCCCGCCAAGTGCAAAAAGCCGCCGTGGAGGAATTGGGATGTAACCAGCGTCAGCCATTCCGGCACCAGCGAATTTACGACCGCATTGGCACAGCTGCCCGATAGCTGGCAGGGTACGACAGCTGCCTGTTGGAAAAACCCTAGCAGTTGTTGCGGCGGTAAACTCAGTTCATACAAAAAAACGAGGACATTAACGGCAATTAGACCGTAGGTGACATAGGGAGTAATTCTGGTTGGGTTTTCATCTCGAAGGGGAACCACAGGCTTTTTTCCTCACGATCGTCAAGCTGAAAGATAGCCGATTGCTGTGGCAGGTGTCTTCTAACTAATGTATGACTTATATGATGCCCGCCTAATAACCCTGAATAAAAATCTCGACCCGTCACCGTGTCACCGCGTCACCGCGTCATTCCTAACTATGACTTACAAGGAAAAAACCCCCGGTTGGTTAACCGGAGGTTTTAAGTATTTTGAGTTACCTACCAGCCGCTTTCAGCTGGAGAAAGCACGTAGGTGGCTACATCTTCAATTTTATTTCCAGCCGCTTTCAGCTTTAGATAGCACGTAGGTGGCAACATCTTCGATTTGCTGTGCGCTTAAACGACCGCCAAAGGCTGGCATCGCACTTTTGCCTTTCGTTACCTGGTTCTTAATCGCTTCCAAAGAATACATGTTGTATTTTTCCAGCGCCTCTTTCTTCAGGCTTTTATCTCGCATGATGACGTTGTTGCCACCTGCGTGACAAGCGGTACAGTTAGCAGTGAAGATTTTAGCACCCTTGGCTGCATCGCCTGCCATAGCGGGGCGGGCAAAGGAAACAGTTAACAGCGCGATCGCGACCATTACAAAGGATAAGAGCTTTTTCAAGATTGTTCTCCTCTTCTCAACACTTACATTCAACCAGAAATAGGCTGCACTAGATTATTTTATCCCCCAGCCTCTAACCCAAAACCAGATCGAAGCGAAGGTTTCAAAACTCTTCCGTTCCCCATCCGGGAGCCTTTTGCGCCGCCGTCAGGATGAAAGCAGCGATGTTCTCTACCTGCTGTTGCGACAGCCAAGTTTCGGGTACTTCTCGACACCAGTAGGTTTCAGCACTGCTGTCGTAGTTGACGGGGTGTCGCATGTAGGCCACCAAATTGGTGATGTTATCGCGGGGCGGGGTAGCACCTTTGAGCGCCTTTAGCGATAGGGATATGGGCGGATTGGGTAAGGTAGATCCGCCTACGTGACAGGTGAGGCAGTTTGTCTTGAACAATTGTTTACCAGAGGACAAGTCTTGGGGCGAAAAATCCCGCTTTTGTCCCCCAGAGTCGTATTCGAGAGCAATTGGTTGCGTGACTCGCAAATACTGGATCACGTAGGGGTCGATCTTGTCAGCTAGTGCGGGGGAACCGAACAGCATTGAACCCAGACAAATTGCCAAAATCGCCCATAGGCGGGGAACTGAAAACCATCGATGCAGCATGGGATGCTTAACCTTGTGAGATTGGTTGACATCTTCCCCATGCCTGAAGGCGAGGGGATTCCCAGAATCACTTCAAGGGGTGCCTCTTTCTTTGAGTTGGCTGACTTAGAGGAGTTTCCTCATCTAAGCAGAGGTCGTTCTCTGGAGGAGGCGTTAGTTCCTGTGTGCCCCACAGTAAGTAGTCCTAGTTCAAGTATGTTTGGTGCAGCGTTCCCATCTCGGTCTTGGATTTGTCCGCAGTCAGGACTCTGCATCGGTTCTGGCGCTAAGAGTTTTCTTAACAACCTTGCCACAGTTAGAACGGGAAGATGTTGGTAAAAGCGTCGTGGGGTGTGGGGCAGCATCCCACCCCTACACTTTTACGGGAATTACGCAAAGAAAACGGGTTTCTCTGAAAAATCGTTGGTTTGGCAACTAGAGATCTAGGTAGAAACCCGGTTTCTAGGATCGTCCTGGGTAAGTCCTGTTTTAAAAACGCTTTAGAAATAGATTTTACCGCCTCCCCATTTGATGCCCTGCACTTTAGGCTGGATCAGAATATAACCGGCAATCGCTGCCAAGTCATCTTCGGTGAGATTTCTCATTTCGGTGAAAATATCTGCACTCTTGAGACTGGGGTGGAATTCGGCAATTGACACTTCCCCATCGTAGCTGGTGGGATCTTTCAGGTAATCCACCAATGCCTCAACATTATCGCGGGGTGGGGTTGCTAAAGCAAGGGCTTCAGGCTCGAGACCGACGTTGGGGTCTGTCTTCGTAATCCCCCCAGGGTGACATTGAGAACAGGTATTGACAAACAGGCGTTTGCCTTGCTGCACTTGTTTGATGCTTAGAACCATAGTGTCACCCGCCTCATTCTTTTTCACGGTGCGGGTGTCTTTGTCGAGTTCGACAGCAAAAGCACTACCGACCAGCATCTGAAAGGTAAAAACTACGGTAGCTAAAGCAAGCAAAATGGATCTTTTAAGCATGGTTCTCCCAAAAAATGAGGCTTGAGTGCGGTTTTCTCCCGTTATCGCCTTTGGTTTAACGGGTCTTCCCAACTTTGCGGGTGTTTCCTGCTACGGGCGCGGCTACAAGCTGTTAGTGCAGAACGCGCTCACCGTCTACAGGCATAGCGGGTGTTGTTTTTTGGCTCGCGCTTCCCCAGGACTGCCGGACTAGCGGAAATTTCCGACAAGCTGGGTGCTATTTTTGACATATTTACCATCAGGGTTGGCGATGTGCTTGGTTCCTCTAGGTAAATCTTCCTAGAGGTCGGTGCAACCGGGATTTTTTTGAGCCATAATTGCGGAAATAATCGCCTTCGCATCCTCCAAAGCCAAACGGGTGTTTTGGTTTTTGTAGGCGATTCCCATGCGATCGCAAAGACTCATCACTTCTGCGACGGAAGTGTCGTGGTCTGATGCGATTTCTGCAATCGACAGATCTGCGAAACCCATACTGGTTGAGAGCCAAAATATCGAGCCAGTTTCAGCGTCAAGCATACTGAGTCAAGCCGCCACCAGTTCAGCAGTCCTGAGTTTTGTTCGCGAATAAAAACGCTGCTTTAAATGCACAATTCAGGCAAAAAAGCAACTATTTTCATTCAACGCTCAGCGCCGAGGAGGCTGCCGCACTCAGCACAGACACGATCACTATGATGCCACTGAGCGGTTCCTTTCCCAAGCCGATTTCAGATTTAACAGCACTTACGCAAAGAAACAAGGGTGATACGAAAAATCCTTGGTTTGGAAACGAGAGATCAACCAAGAAACCGGGTTTCTGGCAACGCCCTTGCGTAAGTCCTGTTTAAGCGAGAGGGAAGCGGGAAGCGGTAAAAATCGGGATCAAACTTAGCCCCAGAGGTAATACGTCTGTGGCAAAAATATGTGGGGCGGGCAATTCTGCCCACCCCACAAAGGCCAAACAATTCAATTTCAACCACTCAAGCTGTGAGATTTGCTCGGGAAAATAGGGAACGCGAGTGGATGCCTGGGGCATAGCGCTGCCATTTAACCTCACACCACCCCGATCGGAGACGGGCCTGAGATTTTGGTAGACTCGGCTAAATGGTGTGGTGTCGGCAGGGGCTGATGCAGGCTAATTAGCTGCGCCAGGGTGGCTTTGAGTTGGGTACGGGGTACGATCGCATCTACAAAGCCGTGCTGCAAGAGATACTCTGAGGTTTGAAACCCTTCCGGTAACTTTTCTCGCAGCGTTTGCTCGATTACCCGCCGCCCTGCAAACCCGATCGTCGCTTTCGGTTCTGCCAGGATAATATCTCCTAACATGGCGAAAGAAGCGGTGACGCCGCCGGTTGTAGGATGAGTCAGAACGGGTACGTACAGCAGCCTTGCTTCCCGGTGACGCTCCAAGGCAGCTGAAATTTTTGCCATTTGCATCAACGAGAGCATTCCTTCCTGCATTCTCGCACCGCCAGAGGCGCAGACGATGACTACGGCTAGACGTTCGCGGGTTCCTCGTTCTATCAGGCGGGTGAGTTTCTCTCCCACTACCGATCCCATGCTACCGCCCATAAACCGGAAGTCCATGACGCCGAGGGCGATGGGTTTTGCTTCGATTTGACCGACTCCGGTTTGTACGGCGTCGGCGAGGGCGATTTTGTCTTGAGTTTCCCGCAAGCGATCGCGGTATGATTTGCGATCGCGAAACTGCAACGGATCGGTTGGACGCAGGTTAGCGTCCATCGGCATCCAGGTATTAGCATCGATCAGCTGGTGGATGCGTTCGTCGCTATACACCCGCATGTGATGACCGCACTCGCGGCAGACCATCTGATTAGCTTTCAGGTCTTTAGTGTAGGCCATCACCCCGCAAGCTTCGCATTTCGTCCACAATCCATCGGCAATCTCCCGCTCTTGCCGATCTAAACTAATGGGACTGGATTTCCGTCGATTTGCAAACCAATCAAACAGAGACATTAAGTTTTTATAAGTCGAAAGTATTTGACTGAGTAATTTTCAATCCTAAGCCATTCCCCTGACATATATTGGATTGGTGCCCAGAGCTGGGTTTTATGGCTGCTCCTCCTCCACAGGACCGGGTAGCAGCAGGGCTGTCCATCGATCTTCTGGATGCACCTGCAATGCTGCGAAAGCACCTGATCCCAGGTAAGAAGCCATACCCAGGTCAAGAATTCGACTGGGAATCTCGTGGGCAGCCAGGATTTGCTGCATTAATTCGGCTTAAGAGCGCTTACTTGTCGTCAACAGCGTAATCCAAGACACAGGTAGATTTTATCAGACCTTGACCTGCGACGGATTCTTTTGAGGACTTAGGCAAAGAAACCGGGTTTCTCTGAAAAAGAGATCGCAGCTTGAAACTTTGGTGATAGGAACGCGCTTGCGTAAGTCCTGCTTTTTTCTTTCCTAACGTTGCTCTCAACCAACCTGTTGCAACAAAGCCTGTTGGTGAATTGACTGCCGCACTGGTATTTCAATAATGAACTCTGTTCCCTCACCAGGTGCTGAAATACACCTTAATTTACCTCCGTGTTTTTCTATGACAATCTGATGGCTAATTGACAACCCTAACCCAGTCCCTTTACCTACAGGTTTTGTGGTAAAAAATGTGTTGAAAAGTTTGGAGCGGACTTCCTCGCTCATGCCAGATCCGTTGTCGGCAATTCGGATCGCCACCCAGTCGCGGTTTATTACTTCAGTGGTTATGCGAATGGTAGGAACTGGGCATAGGGCAAGCGCAAGCGGGCATTGGGTCTTCAGCCAACTCGAATCTTCTATGCTTGTAAGGGGCTTTTTTGCCTCTGTCTCATTGGCGATTTCTAGGGCATCGATCCCATTGGTAATCAGATTCATAAACACCTGGTTCAACTGCCCTGCATAACACTCTACCAGGGGCAACTTGCCATACTCTTTAATAACTTGAATACCTGGCCAATCTGACTTGGCTTTTATTCGGTTATGCAAGATTAGGAGCGTGCTATCAATGCCTTCATGAATGTCTACCGGCTTCATTTCTGATTCATCCACGCGGGAGAAGTTACGCAAGCTACGCACAATGTCCCTGATTCGATCGGATCCTAACTTCATTGACCCCAGCAATCTAGGCAAATCTTCAATTAAAAATTCTAGGTCGATCGCCTCTATTTCAGCTTTAATTTCCGGACTCGGATTGGGATAGTGCTGGTTATAGAGGTTCAGCAGGTTAAGCAAGTTTTGGGTATAGTCATTAGCGTGGCTAAGATTGCCATAGATAAAGTTAACCGGGTTATTAATTTCATGAGCTACACCAGCAACCAATTGACCCAGGCTGGACATTTTTTCGGTTTGCACCAACTTGGCTTGGGTTTTCTGGAGTTCTTGCAAAGCTTTTTGTAATTCCTCTGCTTGCTCTTTCGCGTACTTTTCCGACCGCTCCAACGATTCCTGTTTTTCTTGCCTGTACCGCAGGTTTTCTTTGATTTCTCTTACATGTTCTAAGGTTCTTTTAATCGTAATTTCTAAGTCCTGAAAGTCTAACGGCTTCGTCAGAAAATCAAATGCTCCCCGGTTCATTGCCGTTCTTATTTTTTCCATGTCGCCATAGGCAGACATAATGACTGTTTTAATCGTCGGGTCGATTTCGTTTATTTTATTCAACAGAGATAACCCATCTAAACCTGGCATATTAATATCGGTTATCACCATATCTATTGGTGCTTCTTCTTGCATTTTTTTTAATGCTTCTAATCCATTCCTGGCATACACAAAATCAAAAAATTTGCCCCGAATATTTTTTCGGAACTTTTGGCGAATCAACCTTTCTAAATCTCTCTCATCATCCACCACAAGTATTTTAGCTGTCATTTTATACCTCCCAAATAATGATGCTGAAACTAGAACTAAAATTCACTTATTTTTATTTAAACATTCAACTTGGGCAAAACAATAATAAACTCCGTACAAAGTCCGGGTTCGCTTTCCACTTTAATTTCCCCGCTGTGTTGCCCGACGATGATATCGTGACTGATAGATAAGCCTAAACCAGTCCCTTCCCCAGTTGGCTTGGTTGTAAAAAAGGGATGGAAGATTTTGTCCCCGATCTCTAGCGGTATGCCAAAACCGTTATCTTTGAGCCGTATTTCTACAAAATCCCCCATATTTTTAGTTTTCACTGCAATTCGCGGTTCAAAATCTTGGCCTAGTTTAAGTTTCTTTTCTTTCACTGCATAGCAAGCATTGTTAATGATATTGATAAAAACGCGGCTAATATCTTGCGCCACGATTTCCACCAAACTAATCGAATCATCATAATCCGTCTCTAGGGTAATATTAAAGTTAATGTCCTTGCCGCGCATTGCGTGATAAGATAGCTGAACCGCCTCAGACAATAAAGCGTTGATGTCGGATAATTCTCGTTTACCGCTACTCTCCCGCGAGTGTGATAGCATTCCCCGGACAATACTATCAGCTCTTTTTCCGTGCTTGTTGATTGTTTGGATATTTTGCTCCAAGTCGTTTAAAATACTGTCGATATATTCAACAGTTTCACCTGACAAAACTCGCTCTTTTCCGTTGTTAATTTCTGCCGCTAGTTCCTGAATAAGTTCAGAGGAAACCTCGGCAAAATTGTTGACAAAGTTTAGAGGATTTTTAATTTCATGGGCAATTCCTGCCGTTAATGCTCCCAGAGAAGCTAGTTTTTCTTGGGCGATAATCTGATTTTGCATGGTTTTGACCTGTTGCAGAGTCTTGGAAAGTTGTTCGTTTTTTTCTTGGAGTTCCCTAGTTCTATCTAATACTTTTTCCTCCAATGTGTGATAGAGCAAAGAATTTTCAATCGAGATAGCGACTTGGGAGGTCAATAATTTTAATACCTCTAACCGCTCTTTAGTAAATACTCCTGTTGCCAGATTGTTTTCAAGATAAAGAATAGCAATCAATTTTCCTTGATACAGAATTGGCGCGCATAATAGAGACAGAGGTTGGGAGTTGAGGATGTAGCGATCGCTGGTAAATATGCCCTCTTTGGTTGCACGATCTAAAACGACATCTTCTTGAGTTCTGGCAACATAATTGATAACCGAAATTGGTAGTTCTTGGCTGGTTTCAACGGGAAGAGACTGCAAGACAACTACCTCATCTTTTCCGGCTTCTGCTGCTGCTTCGATATGCAGTTGCTCGGATTTGGCTAGAATCAAAAATCCTTTCTCTGCAGCGGCGTTCTCTATCAATATTTTTATCAATTTTTCCAGCAATTTTTCCAGAACAATTTCGCTATAAATAGCGTGTGTTGCTTTCATCACCGTGGCTAAGTCTAACAAGCCGGTACTGGTTCCATTGGTGGTTGTAGTTGTCTTTATAGCCTTTTCAAACCCGGCATTTTCTTTGACTAAATTTCGGGAAATTAATTGGGGATATTTTTCATCTAAGTTTCTGACTTTTGCCTGACTGCCCCAGCGAATATATCCATAGTAGGCATCGGTCATATAGGTCTTAGCAATCTTGTTTCTGCCGCCAGATAGGTAAAACAAGGCGGCTAGTTCGTTGGCGAGTGCTTCTTCTTGGATATACCCCTGTTCGTTCGCTCCCTGAATGGCTCTGTCATAATACTCCATTGCTTTCATATTTTGCCCTAATACTCGCGCTTTTTCTGCCTCGACTAGCTCGTATTTGTGCTTGTAGTTATACGGAGAATGTCTCGCCCAAAACCTCATTTTTTTCTGATTAGCTTGCACTTGTCTCAGGACAAGGTTTTGCTCGAGTTCTGAAACGGAAGTATAGATTGCCAGTCGCACCAAAGAATCGTAGAAATAGAAGTGAGGCACAATTGGCTGCGCTGGTACGCTGGTTACATACTGTGCTGCCAAAGTAGCATTTTCCAGGGCTTGAGGATAGTTGCCAAACAGATAGCAAAGGATCAGTTTGTGCAAGTGCAAGTAGTAAAGTGCCTGCATATTATTGGCTGCTAGATGTTCGGGTAGCGATCGCTCCTCGTTATACGCTTCACCGATTAAACGGCAGGGATCGACACAACGCCCCATCAAGTTCAGAACTACCTGCCGTAATTTCTCGTTATCGTTTAAAGGGATTTGTTGCTTGAGTTGGCGAATGGCATGACTATATGACTCTATTTTGCGCTCTAAACCTGTGAGTTCCTCACCTATCAAGTAGGAAGCTTGACATTCAAAATAATGAGTCCAAGCCGGACCTTCTAAATTTCCACTTTCTAGTCCGCTTTGATATGCTGCCTGCAAAAGTGATAGGCTTTCTTTGAGATGAGATTTCCAATGTAAAATAAAATTTGCAACAACCAGTAATAGCTTGGCATTGATTGACTTATCGCCCAACTGCAACGACAAATTTAGCGCTAGTTGTCCGAATTGATAGCCTAATTCAATGTTATTCGCGATCGCGCAAAGGAGCATGCCATAACTAGAATAAGCAAAAGCAGAAGCGGGGGCATTGCCGTGGGTGATGGACAAATTCACCTGTGACAACGCAATCAGCACATATAGTTTCGGGGCAGCATGGTAAGCCGCAGGAATTATGCTAGTCAATATCTGCATAGCTGCCAGGGAGTACGCATCGGTCATTTGCGGCAAGTTCATTAAGTCTTCAATGCCGTTTTCAGGAATTAGGGAAGCGGTTTCTGCCAATGCCCGATTAATGTCTTCTTCTGTAGGTTCTTCTGGAAAGTACACTCCCAGTAATTTCAGCGTTTGTAGCGCTATTTCTATACCTTCCAGCAGTTTTTTCTCTGCTACGCAAGCCAGGAATTTGCATTCATAAACTTTGGTTTTTTCGAGTATGTTCTTGGCTTTTTGCACTACAATTTCAGCTTTTTGTTGCATCCGCTCAAACTCACCGCTGAGGTAGGCTGCCTCTGTTGCTTCGACATACAATGCCCATGTCAAATCGTAGTTAGTATCCCACGCATTTGCACTTAAAAGTTCTAAACCTGCATTCAAATATTTAAAAGCTAGTTCATAAGCAATCGCTGCTTTTGCCTTGCGTCCGGCGATTAAATTTAGTCGCGCTAATTCATCTTTTTCCGATTGTTGAGTCAGAATGTCAATTCCCAAATTCAACTGATTGACAATATCAAAAATATTGGCTTCTATTTCCTCTGCTGGTGTGTTTTTCAGCAGCAATCGACCGATTTTTAGATGGGTAGCTTGTTTCTGAGACTCTGGTATCAAAAAATACGCTGCTTGCTGCACGCGATCGTGTAAAAACTTATACGCAACTCTATAAATTTGGGATTTCTCTACATCCAACACTAAAGGAATTTTGTAAGATTCGCTCAAGGGAAGAATTAACCCCGTTCGTAAAGCTGAGTAGAGTTCAATCGCTGTCTCTCTGGGGGATTTTTCATTGACAATTGAAAGCACATCTAGAGTAAATATGTTCCCCACACAAGCTGCTAGTTTGAGTACTTTCTGTGTAGCTAGCGGGAGTTTTGCAATTCGAGAAGCTACCAGTTCTACTGCACTTTTCTCTGCGATACCAATTGCCTGAATTTCTTCTATATTCCACTGCCACTCCCCTTTTTTTTGCCCTGTTGGTAAGGAGGTAAAGTTAAATTTTAATAAGTTTTCGCTCTTGAGTTCCTGGAGCAATTGCGTTAAGAAAAATGGATTACCTCCTGTTTGATTAAAGATTAAATTTGCCAGTTCATTTACTTTTTCTCTTGTTTGTTTCAAAGTATCTGCAATTAACTGGGTCACGTCGCCTAAATTTAACGGTTGCAGCACTATATGATTGACAACAATCCCAGTTTTATGAATTTCTTCTATTGTCTCAATTAAAGGATGGCCCGCACTTACTTCATTATCCCGATACGCGCCAATTAATAACAGATATTGACTGTCGGGGTCGGTCATCAGCAATTGCATTAACTTTAAGGTAGCTGAATCTGCCCACTGTAAGTCATCTAGGAATATTACCAGTGGGTGTTCTTTTTGGGTGAAAACATGAATGAATTGTTTAAACACCCGATTAAATCGATTCTGAGTTTCGGTAGGTGGGAGTTGGGGAATTTCTGGCTGTTTACCGATGATTAGTTCCACTTGGGGAATTACATCGATAATGACTTGTCCGTTTTGTCCTAAAGCGTCTAAAAGTTTGTTTTTCCAAATTTGCAATTTATCTGCTGGTTCGGTTAACAATTGCCCCATTAATGACTGGAATGCTTGAATTATAGAAGCATAGGGAATATTCCGCTTAAACTGGTCAAATTTTCCAGCAATAAAATAGCCGCGCTGACGTACTATCGGTTTATGAATTTCTTTAATAATAGAAGTTTTCCCGATACCGGAGTATCCGGAAACAAGCAATAGTTCAGTTTGGGATTGCTTAGTTTCACCACCTGCTACACGTTCAAAAGCTCCCATTAATCTGGTGACTTCTTGTTCCCTGCCATAAAGTTTTTGCGGTACATTCAATTGACTGGCATAGTCTAATTGACCAATGGGGAAATTCTCAATTTTTCCGGTGGTTTGGAGTTGAGTTAGGCAAGTTTCTAAATCGGCTTTTAATCCCCAGGCGCTTTGATATCTTTCTTCTGCGGTTTTCGCTAATAGTTTCATGACTATTTTAGATATTGCCTGGGGAATTTCTGGAACAATCTCATGAGGTGCGGCGGGGGTTTTGGCAATATGGCAGTGAATTAATTCTAAGGGTTCTGTAGATTTAAAGGGTAATTCTCCTGCGATCATTTCATAAAAGGTGACGCCCAGGGAATAAAAGTCGGTGCGATAATCTAGGCTGCGATTCATTCTCCCTGTTTGCTCTGGCGACATATAGGCAAGCGTGCCTTCTATTAAGTTGGGATTGCTAATTTTCGGGATTTCTTTAACCAGGCGCGATGCGATGCTGAAGTCGGTAATTTTTACTTCTAGAGTTTTTGGATTGATAATGATATTGGAGGGTTTAATATCTTTATGGATTATGTTGTTCTTATGCAGTTCTCCTAGACTTGATGCTAGCTGAATGGCTATGTTGAGAAAATCTCCGATCCCTATTGGATGATCGCAGATAAATTGTTGCAGCGATCTCCCGCCAACATCTTCTAAAATTAAAGCTATACCGTTTTGATAATTTTCTAAACTATAAGGTTTAATTATCCCGGCTAAATCCAGGTCTTTAGTTATTTCGTATTCGTGCTTTAAGCGGGTAATGTCTTCCAGGGTGGGATATTCGTGTTTGAGGATTTTCACGATCGCTGGAAATTCATCTTCTTCCCTCTGCCCTCGATAAATAACCGTTGTGGCACCTTCTTGTATCAATTTTAAATTTTTGTAGCCAGGAAGAGTCACCATGATAGTTATTTTTTAAATTTATATATATACAAATTATTCTCTAAATCTATAGTTGTGGACTGTGATTCTAATATCAGCTATTTTGCGATCGCAGTCACCACAAAAAATTGATGTAATTATTAATTTGTTACTCTGGTAAAATTTACGGGTCTTTGTTTTTGCTCTCGCTACAGCAAGCCTTCAGTAAATTCCGCATTTTAAAGGATAAAAAAGGTAGTAAAATAATTGTCATCTATCGTAAGATAGATTTTTTTAGGAGGCCAGAAAAACCTGAGACGATCTAGGCGATCGCATAAGAAACAGGACTGACGCAAGACGAGAAAAGAAACAAAGGTGAGATGTGGATCTCTGGTTCCCAAACCCAGGATTTTTCGTAGAAACCGGGAAGCAAGCGCCTAAGTCCTCCGAAAATTTCCCAGCAGGAATCAAGCACCCAAGGCTAGATGTACCCAACCTAGGATGGTCTGTTTGGGGATCAAGCGCTACTAGGAAGGGATTACGCGAGGGGGAAGAATAATTTGAGGTAGGTGGATAGAATTGCCTCGCCTAAGAAGACGGTTACACCTGCACCAAGTGCCAGAAATGGACCAAAGGGCATGGGTTGACGGCGACTGAGCAAACCGAGAGCGATCGCAACAGAACCCACCAACGCCCCCACCGCACAAGCAAGAAACCCCGCCAGCAACAAATACTTCCAACCCAACCAAGCACCCATCATCGCGGCTAATTTGGCATCGCCGCCACCCATCGCGGTTTGCCCATAAACCATCGAACCTGCCAAAATAATCGCGTCAAACAGCCAAATTCCCAACACCGCACCCACAACCCCTGCCATGAGTTGATTTGCTACACCGGCGGTACTGTTATTTGCTAGAAAACCGACAACCCCTTGAAACACCAAACCCAAAACCAATCCCGATTCGGTAAGCGAATTTGGCAGCGTCATGGTATCGAGGTCAATTAGGGATAATGCCAGCAACCAACTCAAAAATGCCCAATAACCTAAAGTTTGCGGGGCATAACCAAATTGCCAGAAAACGAGCAAAAATAGGATGCTGGTGGCTGCTTCCACGATGGGATAGCGCACCGAGATGGAAGACTTGCAATAGCGACAGCGTCCTTTTAAGTGCAGCCAACCGAAAATCGGCACGTTGTCATAGGCTTTTAATTGGTTAAGGCATTGGGGACAGCGCGACGGGGGAAATAGTAGCGATAACCCTGCTGGTACGCGGTAGGCGACAACGTTGAGGAAGCTGCCAACCGATGCCCCCAGTATAAAGACAAACAGGATTGCTGGTAGCGCTGTGAGGATATCCATAGTTAAAGATTGCAGATTGAACAATTGCAGATTGCAGATTTGATTCAATACACAAGATGGCAAAAGCTGTAGGGGCACCGCCACCTAGATATCTCGGATATTTTAATCACATTAATCCTGTTCCCTACAACCAAGGATATTTTTGCTGTAGGGACACGGCCACCTAGAGAGCGGATATTTTAACAACATTAATCCTGTTCCCTACAACTACAATCTGAAATCTCAAATCTGCAATCTGAAATTTCCCTAATATATTTCTGATTCAATCTCGTTCAATGGGATAAAAATTTCTTGGAATAATAGGATGGGCTTTTGAGAAAAAATCAGCTTTCCTCGGTAGGTAACTTGATTAATTACCACTCCAACGGGACGCTTTACCATTCTGGCATTGCTCTCGTAGTAGGAGCGGTAAATTTGTTGAGCTGCTTGGAGTAAAGCGAGTTGTCTTAAGGAGGAGAACTCGCTGTTGTCTTCCCAATTTTCTGCGGATGTGTCTGAAGCTTGCACCACTGATTCATCCTTTGCTTGTTGAGCTAATTTAATCATCGCGAGCCTCCTTTAATGGCTGCTCTTCAAATTGACATCCTCCCTACCCTACTTCGTTGAGGGTAGGGATTCCTAAGAATTGCTTCCTAGGTTTCCTAGCTCTCGGACACTTACCTAGGTCAATGACCCCCGGCAGTACTTCTCCCCAGGCAATTTCTGGCACTGCAAGACCTGCAGCGCCTACACCTCGAATCATGACAATCTGTGCAGCAGCAACATCTCTATCAGTCGTATATCCACACTGAGGAGACTGCTGAGATGTGTAATCAGCATTTACTTTTGCCAAGTAAACTTGCTGTTTCCAACACACCGATTGCAAGATGTTGATGAACTGACCAAATCTAGCATCTAACCTGTGTTTTGAAAACATCCCTTTTGCCCATGTTTTTAGGTTTAAGTCTTCCACAAAAACCCTTCCAGCATTTTGGACTATGTGATGCGCTAACTTAACGTTAAAATCCTTCTGATTGTCATGAATCCGTTGGTTACCCCTGGCAATCTTTAAGTTTAGTTTTCGCCAGTTTTTAGACCCTTTCTTCTTATGCTTCAGTCTACGTTGTAGCAATTTCAGCTTACGGTGTAACTCATTAAAGAATCGAGGTCTAGCGATTAACTCTCCATCAGATGTTGCTAAAAACTTTTCTAACCCCAAGTCAATTCCAACAGGATGACCATGAGGCGTTGCATCAGGTACTTGCACATCACACTGCAATGACAGCATGGCAAAGTACCCAGAGGCTTTCTTGAGTATATGAACCTGCTTAAGCTTGAATCCGTCAGGAATTGGACGAGACAAGCGCATCTTGACCCAACCCAGTTCTGGCAGCTTGATTAAGTCTCCCTTGACGGGGTTGGTCTTAAACTGAGGAAACACACGCATAACGCATTCTTCCAGATTTTTTGCATCTGGGGAAACCCATCCTTTTGCGACTCATATCAAGGAACCCTGTCTCAAGTTTTCTCAAAACCTGTTGCAAAACTTGAGCGTTGACCGACTTGAGTTCAGTATTGTTTTCCCTTGCCTCGGTTAAAGATTTCGCTTGTTTTACATAATTTGGGTATGGTTCATCACCAGGGATTATATACTCAGAAACTAGAGAGCAAGCGTTGACATCCGATTTGCGAGAATTGAGCCAGTCTTTGCGAGCGCGCCTAGCATAATTCCAGACTTTACGACAAACATTTAAGTCATGTTCGATGGCTATTACTTGTTGCGTTGTTGGCTCAATTTTGTACTCGTAAGTTAATGTCAACACCTGCATCACCTCCTGCGCTACATTATGGCAGATTTAAATGTAGAATTAAGCGAAGGCTGGTAAATTTTGAGCGAGTGCGGTCTTGGGGTTTTCCCAAATGGAGTATCTCGCGTGCAGGGATTGACCTGCCAAAATTTACAAAGTGAGTCCATGTACCAAGGGCTTAGTTCGTTGCAGCGGGAGTCATAGAGCCAGCCAGACCTCCCGTTAGGATAGCTCACGATTGGGAATTTTCCAGCGCTTTGAGCAGAACATCTCCCATAGCGCGGCAACCTACTAAGGTCATCCCTTCGGACATGATATCGCCGGTGCGATACCCTTGGTCTAATACTTGCAGGACGGCGGTTTCAATTTTATCGGCGGCTTGGGGTTGATTTAAGCCGTAACGCAGCATCATGGCGGCGCTGAGTACTTGGGCGATGGGGTTGGCTTTATCAAGTCCAGCGATATCTGGGGCGGAACCGTGGACGGGTTCAAAGACGCCTGGGCCGGAACTGCCTAGACTAGCTGAAGGTAACATGCCGATGCTGCCGGTGAGCATGGCGGCGGCGTCGGAGAGAATATCGCCGAACAGGTTGCCGGTGACGATGGTATCGAATTGTTTGGGCCAGCGTAGCAATTGCATGGCGCAGTTGTCTACGTACATGTGGGATAGCTGGACGTTGGGGTATTCTGGTGCGAGTTGGGTGATGCGATCGCGCCACAACTGCGACACTTCCAGCACGTTCGCCTTATCCACCGAACATAGCTGACCTTTGCGCTTCTGCGCCGTTTCAAACGCTACCCGCCCAATGCGATCGATTTCCGATTCGGTGTACGCCATTGTATTGACGCCCCGCTTTTCCCCAGTTTCGGTAGCAAATATGCCCTTGGGTTGTCCGAAATAAATCCCCCCCGTGAGTTCTCGCACCACCATAATATCCACGCCTTCGACCACTTCTCGCTTTAAAGAGGAGGCGTTGATTAATTGGGGTAATATTTTAGCGGGTCGCAGGTTGGCAAATAGTCCCAATCCCGCCCGCAGTCCTAACAAACCTCGTTCCGGGCGTTGGTTGGAAGGTAAAGTATCCCACTTGTAGCCGCCGATAGCTGCTAGCAATACCGCATCGCTGTCGCGGCAGATTGCCAGAGTTTCGTCGGGGAGGGGGTTGCCGGTTTTATCGATCGCTGCGCCGCCGATGGGGGCTTCCTGAAAATCAAAGTTTAAATTAAGTTGCTGACCGACCGCTTTTAACACATCTACCGCGACGGTGATAATTTCCGGGCCAATGCCATCGCCAGGTAAAAGGGTAATGCGATATTGCTGCTGTTGCATTGATGAAAAACTGCCTCCGAGACTGCACCCCCGAACCAGAAAGCGCTGTTATTTTGAGAGCGATCGCGGGGTGGAATATTTCATTTTCTCACATCGCGCCCTGGTTAATTCCATTGCTCTGGTTCAACCCATCAACGCCGCGTAGGGACACGGCATCAATAAGTTTGATCCCATTGCTGAGAGTTTTTCCCTGCCGTGTCCCCACAATGTTGTATATTTTCAGCTAATTCCGCCAGGAGCCTCACACTGAACCCGGAGGGTCTGTGTTGAGACGGTAGGCTTAAATGCTGGAAGTGGTTCCAGCATCGCCTACCTCAGGAATGGCGGGTCTGTCGATGGGGTTCAACACCCCATCGACAGACAAACTCCTAATGTATTGGCGAAGCACATCACTAATCGTTCTTTCCGTAAGCTCACAGTACCGCTCTAGGTGAGCTTTTTCTCTATCTGCAATCCTAAAGTTAATCTGCTGCATATAGCTTATATCTATATATTTGCTATAATTATTCCATGAAACTAGCTTACCAGTTCAAACTACTACCAACTTACATTCAAGCCGGACGTATGAAGCGGTGGCTTAATATGTTACGTCACGCCTATAACTGGATGTTGGCAGATAGGTTTGATTGGTGGGAGATGAATGTGCGATTCGTTTAGCCGAAACCGAATATCGGAGGATGGCTAGCAAGGCAAGAACCTTGACAACTTGATAAACATGATGGTGAGGAAAGTAACCTAGAAATCCAAGTCCATCCCTCTT
>NZ_JBHFNP010000204.1:0-19256 GCF_041929235.1 Microseira sp. BLCC-F43 | reverse complement strand
AAGGGGGGCAATGACCCAACCCCCCTTAACAAGGGGGGCAATGACCCAACCCCCCTTAACAAGGGGGGCAATGACCCAACCCCCCTTAACAAGGGGGGCAATGACCCAACCCCCCTTAACAAGGGGAGCAATCACTCAACCCCCCTTAACAAGGGGAGCAATGAAATTCTGGTTCCCCCCTTAATAAGGGGGGCTAGGGGGGATCAAGCATCTGGGCGAGTTGCCGTGGTTGATGTTGCCCATGAAGCTTTGATCCGCCAATGGCCTTTGTTACGCAAGTGGATAGATGAGAATCGGGATATTCTCCGACAGAAACGCAAGATTGAAGCAGCGGCAGAGGAGTGGCGAGAGAGGGGGAAATCAAAGGGTTATTTGCTTCAGGGAAAACAACTAACGGATGCGACAACATTTCAAAAGAAGCAAGCTGGAAAGCTGACGGTATCAGTTTTGGCTCAAGAGTTTATTCAGAAAAGTCTCCGTTACAGACGAAATAATCGCCTCAAGTTTGTGGGACTGGGTTTGATTGTTCCCCTCGGTTTAGCCGTATACCTGGGAGTTGTTGCTGCCAGAGAGATTAGGATACGAGAACTTCGGGCAACTCTAGAGGCTGTTAAGGGACAGAGGAATAACACACAAATAATCTTGGTACTTGAAGATCTGGTAAAGCTCAATGCAAGCCTAGCTAATATCGACCTCAGCGGTGCCAACCTCAGCGGTGCCAACTTCAGCGGTGCCAACCTCAACCGTGCCAACCTCAGCCGTGCCAACCTCAGCCGTGCCAACCTCAGCCGTGCCGACCTCAGCGGTGCCGACCTCAACGATGCCGACCTCAGCGGTGCCGACCTCAGCGGTGCCGACCTCCGCAGTGCCGACCTCCGCGGTGCCAACTTCAGGGGTGTCGGCCTCCGCGGTGCCAACCTCGGCGGTGCCATCCTCCACGATACCAGCCTCAGCGAGGCCAACCTCCGCGGTGCCGACCTCAGCGGTGCCAACTTCAGGGGTGCCGACCTTAGCTATGCCGACCTCGGCGGTGTCAACCTCTACGGTGCTGACCTCGGCGGTGCTGACCTCGGCGGTGCCGACTTCAGGGGTGCCAAAAACCTGACTCCTGAACAAGTGAAATCTGCAAAAAATTGGCAGCAAGCGACATACGATGACAATTTTCGTAAAAAACTAGGCTTGAAGAAATAGAGAATAGAAAGTAGGAAAATGGGGGATAAGCAAGTCAAAATTCACAATTCACAATTATGAAACAGTAAGAGCGATCGCCCAAACAATCCATGCTCTATAAAGAAGTGCGATCGCCATACAGCCGGTTGGTTTTATCTCAGGCGATCGCTTGCTAAAATTGACATAAAACTGATGCAGCGATCGCCACTAACTAGGTCGTTCTTGTAGCAACTACTCCCGCTTCCTGTTCTAGATACTCTCGATTTTTAGGATGGATGAAATTCAAACAAATACTCTCCTGCGAAATTCCCATTTCTACCAATTTCGCTACTACTGAATCTTCCGTGTCATTACATTGAATAACAATGCGATCGCCCTCCCCCGCCGCTGCTCTATCGCCGACAATATCAATATGTACCGCACATTGATGGACGCGCTTATAACCATGCCATCCTACCCACAGAGCCATATAGTGCATCCGTTCATCGTCAAAAATTAGCTCTATTTTAGAATCTTCATCTTGGATAAATTCATATTCTGAGAGCAGTCTTTTAACGCATTCTCTGTAAAAATTTATGGGACTATCCATAGCAATTAATTTCCAAAAAATATTAATTTTAACTGAAACTTTTTAATCGCTACTTTTCCATCCAACCTGTCTGCTAAATATATTCTCGAAAGCATCGATGGGAACAGCCAAGTAAAGTTTTCTATCCGGCTCCTGTATTTGTAATAATTCTTCATATATCTTATATTGACCTACAGATCTTTCCAGTTCCGTAACCTGCGAATCTGCAATAAAACTCTTGACCTCTACGGCTATTTTATCACGACCTTTTTCAGCAGCAATCGTTCTTTGCGCCCCCAAATCAATCGAGAGTTTTGGATCGGATTGCAGAAAATAAGGGTCGTGTGAAATCGTCCATCCTTCTCTTATCAAAGCAGATTTAACCAGGTCGTGATAGGTATCTTTTCGAGACATATTGAGTTCGAGTATAAATAATAGTACCTATTCTTAGAAATCTCCTTTAGGTAAAATAGCCCATTCTTCCCGACGAACTTGATCGATTTCATCAGCAGATGGGGCTTTTCCTAAATCGGCACATAAGCCCCATAACGATTTGCGAGGAGTAGAACTCTTAGCGATTAATTCCTTTTCTATTTCAGGAACTACTTGCTTAATCAAGCGCACTTTATCCACCAGAGAAAGTTGCTTTACGAGATTTACAACTTCTTGTAGCGTCATGACTTTTCCGTCGGCTTCATACTTGAGTTTTTGAATAGCCTTATTTTATCATTTTTGATTCGCCTGGACATTTCGAGCGATCGAATCCAGCGATCGCTTGCTAATATTGATTTAGAACCGGGACTTACCTATGACAACAGCTACTAAACCTAAGCTAACTCTACACGAGTTCCTCCAACTCCCAGAAACGAAACCTGCCTCAGAATTTATCAACGGAGAGATCGTTCAAAAACCTATGCCTCAAGGTGAACACAGCAGATTACAGGGTAAATTTTGCACGGTTATCAACCAAATAACCGAAACGTCAAAAATTGCTTATGCCTTCCCAGAGTTGCGCTGTACATTTGGCGGTGAATCAATTGTCCCAGATGTAGCAGTATTCCGATGGGAAAGAATTCCCCTCCTGCCATCTGGTAGAATTTATAATCGGTTTGAAATTCATCCGGACTGGGCTATTGAAATTCTCTCCCCAGACCAAAGCCAAACCAAAGTGCTTGGTAAATTACTGCATTGTTCGCGAAATGGCACTGAGTTGGGATGGTTGATGTATCCAGAAGAAGAAAGTATTTTGGCAGTATTTCCAGGTCAAAGAGTGGAGTTGTACAAGGGTGCAACTCCTTTGCCAATCCTTAATGGCATCGAGTTAGAATTGACTGTAGAAACAGTTTTTGGCTGGTTGAGTTTTAGTTAAATAAAGGGAAGCGATCGCTTGTTATAGCGATCGAGTAAACAAGCGCTCGCCCAAGTTTTTAATCAATAAAAACTTTCTTAATTAAAATCCGCATCACCTCACCTGGCTTTGTAGTGGATACCGGCGGACTCCACTCGTTCACTTCTGCAAAACGTTTGACATGCAGCGAGTGAATAATTTTCACCACCCCTTTCGGCGAACCAACAACAATCATCCTGACAAATTCACGCCCCGATTCCGGATCTGTACAAACTCGCATCTCAACAGATGCCGATACAGATTCACTGGTATCGACCAGAGTGTTTGTAGTCATTTTGTTTTACCTGCTTTGACTCAAAAGTAATATTCAGAGGGCTTACGCACGACAACGATTTTTCATAGAAACCCGGTTTCTTTGCGTAAGTCCTGATTCACTTTATCCGAATATCACAATTTAGAAAATCCCCACAGATCTGTGTAGATGCAGATCTGCGAAGATTGACAGGATAATTAATTGCTGACAAAACATGAGGTATGGGAGCAGCAGGAAAAGCCCTCAGACAGGTGTTAGACACATACGGTATTACCCAGAAAAAGTTGGCAGCAGCACTGGGACTTAAACCATTCGTTGTTTTCCGCTGGTATGATGAACAAACAGACCCCAGTGCCGAAACAGCAAAAGATATTGCTAAAGCACTTGGCACCATAGAACCAGCTGCCGCCAAAGAATTTGCCAAGCTGTATATGGGAGAATTCCTAGAAGACCAAGACTAGACCTAGAACACTCTGACACCATCACAGACATGGGAAAAGTAGGAAAAGCCCTCAAACAGGTGTTAGAAAATTACGGCATCAGTCAAAAAAAGTTAGCGGTAACGCTGGGAGCCAAACCTTCCGTCGTTTTCCGCTGGTATCACGAACAAACAGACCCCAGCGGCGAAACCATTGCAGATATTGCCAATGCACTCCAAGAAATCGACCCAGCTGCTGCCAAAGAATTTGTCAGGTTGTACTTGGGGAAATTTCTAGAAGACCAAGACCAGACCTAGATTCTCTCGATCCAGCCTGTAGCCTGGGAACGAGAATAGACTTCTTGCAAAGGTGGAAAGAGCATGATTAAATAGCCAAAAATTTAACTAAACTTAACCATACCGACTCGCAACGAGTGGGTATTTTTGTGGTAAGTTAGACGGGTTGCCGAAAACCAAGGCACAAAGACCGCGAAACCTTTTTCGCACAACCTCAATTTTTTCTTGATCTTCCGAGTACGCTCGGCTTGAGCGGAATTTCCTAGTGGACAAGTAGGATCCGACTCCCTTGGTTGAATCAGGAAGCAGACCCTCCAGAAACTGTTTCTGGTTGAATGGTGAACTTTAAGCAAGTTTAGCCAAGTTCTGTGAAGCAGTTACAACCCCTTGTAACCGGCTTTGTAGGGGCACGGCGTAGAATAATTTTGAGTTCATACCAAAGGTTGTAGATGCCGTGCCCCAAAAGCCCCCAAAATCGCAGAAAGCCGATGCCCTTCAGGGTATCGCTATACAAACAAAGGCTGCCAGAGCAGCCTGTAAGAATTCTAGCCTGCTCTGGCAGGCTTTGTTTGTGTAGCCACATGCTTTAGCGTGTTGGCGTTTCAGAAAATTGGCGAAGGTATTATTCAAGAAACCAGGTTTCTCAAGTACAATCTCTTGTGGGGTAGGCGTCGGTGCCTGCCCTATTTCACGGCAAATTGACAATTAACTCCCAAAAACTCCTGCACCCGCTTTAAATAAGTCTCTGCATCTTCTAACATGGGAAAATGAGCGGTATTGCGAATCAGGGCATACTCTACCCGCTCGTTCAATTGGGCCGCCTGACGCCCCATTGCAGCGGGAATAATCTGATCGTATTCCCCAGACACTATCAGCGTCGGAACGGTTATCTTAGCAAACTCCTGGGGCATTACTTCCGCTGCCTGCTTGCTCACCGAAGTAAAGATAGTACCCAAAGCCGCATCGTAATCTGCTAGTAAAAAATCTTCTAAAAAAGCCTTACTGATAACGCTGGGTAACGGGCGATGTAAAAATCGCGCCATGAAAAACTTATCTGCAAAGGGAATTTTCTGCAACCAGCGGGGGCGGAATTTTACCACATAACCGCCAAATTTATGAAACGCTGTAAATGCTTTTTCGTCGTATTCAAAAATGCCGCTACAGGTCAAAATTGCCCGTTCTACTTTTTCTGGATATCGGTTAATAAAAAAAGTTGCCACCGATGCCCCCATTGAATGGGCATTGATGTAAACTCGGTTTAAATTTAACTTATCTAAAAGCGCGGCTAAATCGTCAGCAAAGCTTTCTAGTTCGTAAGTTAATTCAGCCGCTGTTTTGGGCGTATCTTTTACTAATTCGGATTCTGCTTGAATAACGCTTTCTGTATCTGAGATGGTGCGCGTTTCCCCGTTTCCCTGCTTTGTACTCCGCCCAAATCCGCGCATATCGTACAGCAAACAATCAAAACAATCGGACATTGCTTTCGCCGTACTTTCCCAGTACCGCGCCGACCCACCCCATCCGTGGACAAATACCATCACTCGTTTCGCTTCAGTCTGATTTTCTGAGCGAATCCACTCGTAATAATGATCGACACCGCGAACAGAAATGTAGGGCATTGTCTGCTAATGGGTAATGGGTAATTGGTAATCGGTAATGGGCAATTTTAGATTTTAGTTTGGATTAAATTCTGTAATGCCTTCGCGCAGCGGGCCGGATGCCCTATCGCCAATGACCAATTACCCATTACCCATTACCAGTTTACGCAGATTCTGGTTTAGGCAGCGAGGAAGGATGTACCAAGAGTTCGGCAGTTGAACGCTTCTCGACCATTTCTTTGGTAATGGTACAGCGCGTCACGTCTTTACGAGAGGGTAACTCGTACATCACCTCGAGCATTAACTCTTCGACAATGCCCCGCAGCGCCCTGGCGCCGGTTTTGCGGCGGTAGGCTTCTTGCGCGATCGCTCGCACTGCATCTGGTTTAAACTCCAGGTTGACGTTATCCATCTTCAGCAGTTTTTGATACTGCTTCACCAGCGCATTTCGAGGTTGAGTCAATATCTCGGTCAAGCTTTCCTCATCCAGCGGATCTACCACAGCCATTACCGGAATCCGGCCTATAAACTCTGGAATCATGCCAAATTTTACCAGGTCGTCCGGTTCTACCTGTTTCAGCACGTCTGCCGTCCGCTTTTCTTTTGACTGCGCTTCTCCAGGTTGAATAAACCCTATTGACTTTTTGCCCGCTCTCTGCTCTATTACCTTTTCCAGACCGACAAACGCCCCACCGCAAATAAACAGGATGTTACTCGTGTCAATTTGTATACAGTCTTGATACGGATGCTTCCGTCCGCCTTGGGGGGGTACGTTCGCCACCGTCCCCTCTAACATTTTCAACAGCGCTTGCTGCACGCCCTCGCCTGAGACGTCCCGCGTAATCGATGGATTTTCACTCTTGCGGGCGATTTTATCGATTTCGTCGATATAGATGATGCCTCGCTGAGCTTCTTCTACGTCAAAGTCGGAGACTTGGAGCAGTCGCAGCAAGATATTTTCCACATCTTCTCCGACGTATCCGGCTTCGGTTAGCGTTGTAGCATCGGCTACCGCGAACGGCACATCCAGCAGCTTCGCCAAGGTTTGAGCCAAAAGAGTTTTGCCGCATCCGGTAGGCCCCATGAGCAGGATATTCGACTTTTGTAGCTCTACCACTTCATCTGCGCCGACTTTGCCGCTATTTTTAGCTTGGACGAAACTCAAGCGCTTATAGTGGTTGTAAACTGCGACTGAGAGGACTTTTTTCGCTTCCTCCTGACCGATTACGTGTTCGTCTAAATATTTTTTTATTTCTCTGGGTTTGGGTATTTGATGCAGCGAGATGTTAGCCGACCGACTGCGACGCTTTTGGGGTTGTTCTGGTCTAGGATTTGGTTGAGGAGCTTGCGGACTGGTATCCAGCAGCTCCTCGTCTAAAATTTCGTTACACAGGTCAACGCATTCATCGCAAATGTAGACTCCCGGACCGGCAATTAATTTGCGAACCTGCTCTTGGGATTTGCCGCAAAAGGAACATTTTAGATGGGAGTCGTATTTGGACATAATTGCCTCTTATCCTACTGGGGTAACAGCCTTGCCTGAGTTGGGAAGGTTTTGCCTGGAAATAACCTGATCGATTAGACCGTAGTTTTTAGCTTCTTCAGCTGACATGAAGAAATCGCGCTCGGTATCTGCTTCAATTCTCTCTAGGGGCTGACCCGTGTGAGAAGCCAGCAACTCGTTCAGCTTACGTTTATGATAGAGAATTTCTTTGGCTTGAATCTCGATGTCAACTGCCTGACCTTGCGCGCCCCCTAAGGGTTGGTGGATCATAATCCGAGAACTCGGTAGCGACATCCGCTTTCCTTTTGCTCCTCCTGACAGGAGAAACGCTCCCATACTCGCAGCTAAACCATAACAGATGGTAACAACATCCGGGCGTATTTGTTGCATGGTGTCATAAATTGCCATACCCGCCGTTACCGAGCCACCTGGGGAGTTGATATACAGTTGGATGTCTTTTTCTGGGTCTTCAGCGTCTAAAAACAGCATCTGAGCTACCAGTGAGTCGGATACTTCATCGTCTACTGGCGTGCCCAGAAATACAATGCGCTCCCGCAACAGGCGCGAGTAGATGTCAAATGCCCTTTCACCCATCCCCGATTGTTCTACCACCATTGGGATAACGTTGCTGGGGATGCTTGAGTAAACCTCTAGCGTTTTTTGACTAATCGGAGAGTAATTGGCAGATTTGGATACAAGCATATTACCTATTTGGGTGGATGCCCGATGGCACTTCGACCAAAACCCGAAACTTTTTGTACAACACGACACAACTATATCTTTTATAGCCAAATTCGAGTGTTTTTGGCTATTGCGATCCCTGCTTTCTCTGGAAAAGCTGGTTGTTGTTGTGTTCGTCAAAACCCACAACCCCAGGCAATTTACCTGGGGAGTTGACTAACATAAAAGCCCTATTCGCCTACTGCGGCTTCGGTTTCGGTTTCGGGTGTTGGTGTTTCTTCAGCTGGTGGGTTTGCCGCCGACTCTTCTGAGGTAGTTTCTGACTCGCTGGCACTCAAAGAGCCTTCTGGCACGAGTTCGAGGGTAGAATGTTCTTCCAGCCACTTGACGATTTTTTCTTTCAGCAGGTCTTCTTCCACATAGGCGCGTAGCCTTTCTGGGTCGATGTCGCGCTCCTGATACTGCTCGATTAGCTCTTTCACCTTGGCTTCTACCGCAGCAGGTTCGACTGAGATCGATTCGCGTTTGGCGACTTCTCCCAATGCCATAGTGCGCTTAATCCGCTCGATGGCTTCCGGACGACTGCGATCCCTCAACTGCGGTATCGTTTCCTGGGTAAACAGCTTCTTGATATCAAATCCCTGATTGCTCATCTGCATTGCCGTTTGGGTCAGCATGGCGTCAATTTCTTGCTCTAGCAGCGTCGCCGGCAGGTCTACTTCTACATGTTTAACCAGTTCATCGAGTATGGCTTGCTCTTTATTCGTTGCCGTTCTTTTTTCCGCTTGCTCCTTAAATCTTGTTTCCAGGTTGGCGCGCAATTCCTCTAAGGTTTGCATATCGCTGATTTCTTGAGCAAAGTCGTCGTTAAGTTCGGGTAACTCTTTTTCTTTGATTTCCTTGAGCGTGATGGTGAAAATCGCTGGCTTTCCTTCTAAGCTTTTTTCTGCATAGGTTTCCGGGAACGTCACCGCAATTTCTTTGGTTTCCCCTGGCGTCATTCCCACAATGCCATCGACAAATCCCCCAATAAAGCGTCCTTCTGCTAACTCTACTTGAAAGTCAGTTGCCGAGCCGCCGGGTATTTCTGGCGGCGAGGATGATTCTTCTTCCCCTTCGGTTACCAGTCGTCCGGTAAAATCAACCACAGCGATATCCCCCATCTGCGCGGGGCGTCCTTCTACTGGCACTAACGTCGCTTGTTCTTTTCGACGCTCTTCCAGGAATTTATCCACCGATGCCTGGTCGTATTTTCCTTCTTCTACTTTTAAATTCCAGCCGGTGTAGTCGGAAAGTTGGACTTCTGGTTGTACGTCAACGGCGGCGGAGAAGGTCAGCGGTTTTCCTGGTTCGTACTGACCGACCAATTCTTCAAAATTCGAGCGCAGCTGGTAGTTACCAATGGCGGCGATCGCTTCTTGTTTGAGGGCTTGTTTTACCCCATCTTGAATCAACTCTTCCAAAGCAGTGGCTTTGAGGCGGATTGCTCCGAAGCGCTGGAGCAGGACTTGGCGAGGAACTTTCCCCTTGCGGAACCCAGGAATGTTTGCGTTGCGGGTCAGGTCTTGAAATACCTGATCGTATGCCTTTTTGGACATTTCTGGCGTAATTTCTATTTCCAGGCCAATCTGGCTCTTGGGAAGCTTTTCCTGGGTTACTTTCATACTCGATCTCTATTTTCCTCGCGGTTCTTGATACTATGCTTGCTTGACGAGGCATCATCCAACTGTGGCGTTACTCGCTTGGGCGAATCCAGCAACAAATGTCTGACCCCGTGATATGCTGGTGCAAGCTACCCGTGCAGGTAAGGTGTCTGGCAACAACGGATCGGCGGATAGTCGCCAGCCCTCAGCACGCAGAAACGAGAACGCATACATGTCCCTTTCGTTTCCGCCTTCTGATAATAGTACATTTAGTCAGCACCCCGCTCTCAAGAGACGGGGCATCATGCCTCAAATCTTTAGGTAAGCGAAGGTGCTGACCAGCCTAAGTCCCGGCAACGGGGAAACGAAGTTATCGGCAAGGGTTAAAGACCTACCAGAGAATGGGTAGCTAGTTCGCAAGCTCATAGAACTCAAGGGTTAAACAGTTTTACTCGGGGTAAGACTGTGCTTTTGAGATAGTACCGACCGATAACAATGGCCTTGCTAACTTTACTACCCCCAGGCAAGTGTGCTGCGTCAGCTAGAGCCGCTATGGGTACAGAGTAATTCACTGGCGGTAGCGGCAACCAAAGACTGAGGGGGCAATTTATTCCCCGTGTCGTGCTTCCTCGTCGCTTTAAAAAGACGAGGCTGCCGCACTACCGTGATTTTTTAGGTGGACAGGCCGCGTGTTTTAATTTGGAGTTTGGATTTGAGTCAAATTTTAGTTTTAAGTACTTTACTTGTATTCAATTTATCTGAAATATGCGTAATCCATTGGATCCAACAGATTAAACGCAAGTTTATATTATTTAAAAAATAAACAAACATCGTTAACACTTCTGACCCTAAAATTGGGTTCGCTGTTGTCAATTGCACCTTTTATTTAAGTGGAGGAAATAAGTTTGTCAGAATCTTATAAAGTGGCGATTTTAGGAGCGACGGGAGCGGTCGGCACCGAGTTACTGGAATTATTAGAAAGTCGCGACTTTCCCGTGTCGGAGTTAAAGCTGTTGGCTTCACCGCGTTCGGCGGGGCGAACAATGGCGTTTAAGGGCGAAAACCTGCCAGTAGAAGTGCTGGATGAAAATTCTTTTCAGGGCGTAGATATCGTCCTGGCTTCGGCGGGAGGGTCAACGTCTAAAGCTTGGGCATCAAAAGCCGTGGCAGCGGGTGCGGTAGTAATTGATAATTCCAGTGCGTTTCGCATGGATGCTTCTGTTCCCCTAGTGATTCCAGAGGTAAATCCCGCAGCCGCATCTACCCATCGGGGGATTATCGCCAATCCCAACTGCACGACAATTTTAATGGCAGTGGCAGTATGGCCCCTGCATCAAGTACAGCCGGTGCAACGCCTGGTAGCGGCGACGTACCAATCTGCCAGCGGTGCGGGTGCTAGGGCGATGGAAGAAGTGAAACAGCAAGCGACGGCTATTTTGCAAGGCGAGACACCAAAAGCGGAAATATTTCCCTACCCGTTGGCGTTTAATTTGTTCCCCCATAACTCCAAGTTGACTGAGTTGGGGTATTGTGAGGAAGAGATGAAAATGGTCAACGAAACGCGCAAGATTTTTGGCGACTCCCAGATCCGAATTACGGCAACCTGCGTTCGGGTTCCCGTACTGCGCGCCCACTCGGAAGCGATTAATCTAGAATTTAGGGAACCGTTTCCCGTGGAAAAAGCCAGGGAAATCCTCAGTCAAGCACCCGGTGTTAAGTTGGTGGAAGATTGGCAGGCTAATTATTTTCCCATGCCGTTTGAAGCCAGCGGTCGCGATGAAGTATTGGTGGGACGCATTCGTCAGGATATCTCTCATCCCTGTGGTTTGGAACTTTGGCTGAGTGGCGACCAAATTCGCAAAGGTGCGGCTTTAAATGCCGTACAAATTGCCGAGTTGCTAGTCTCTAAAAATCAGGTTCGACCAACAGCAGCCGTTACAAGTTAAATATTAGCTTAGTGTCAATCATTGGCAGTCATTGGTGAGAGGTATAACCCATGACCAATTACCGATTACCAATGACCCAATTCAGGAGTGAGGAAAAAAGTGTGGTAAGTTTTGGACGAGCGATTACCGCGATGATTACGCCGTTTAAGGAAGACGGCAGCGTCAATTATGCAGTAGCCGAAAAGCTAGCAGCTTATTTGGCAGAAAACGGGTCAGATGGTATCGTGGTTTGCGGAACGACGGGGGAATCTCCATCTCTGACTTGGGATGAAGAATACGAGCTATTTCAGGTAGTTAAAAACGCAGTAAACCGAAAAGCTCTTGTTATCGCAGGAACGGGGTCTAATTCGACCAACGAAGCGATCGCAGCGACGCAAAAAGCCGCTAAAATAGGATTAGATGGGTCGCTGCAAGTAGTTCCCTACTACAACAAGCCGCCTCAAGAAGGAATGTACCAGCATTTTCAGGCGATCGCTCAAGCCAGCCCCGATTTGCCACTCATGCTCTACAACATACCGGGTCGCACCGGACAAAATCTGCTGCCAGAAACGGTGGCTCGGTTAGCAGAAATTCCCAATATTGTTGCCATTAAAGAAGCGAGTGGTAACCTGGATCAGGCAAGTCAAATTCGCTGTCTAACACCCCCTGATTTTCAGATATATTCTGGGGATGATTCTCTGACGCTACCGCTGCTATCCATCGGCGGGACGGGCGTAGTTAGCGTAGCGAGTCATCTGGTAGGGCCGCAGCTGCAAACGATGATCCAAGCCTTTGAAGCGGGTAAAATTAAAGAAGCTACTCAAATTCACTTACAGCTTTTCCCCCTGTTTAAAGCACTGTTTGCGACCACAAATCCCATTCCAGTTAAGGCGGCTTTGAAACTGCAAGGGTGGGATGTCGGCAGCACTCGTTCTCCCCTTTGCGACCCAACCGATGAAATTACACAAAATTTGAAAAATGTGTTAGAAAAACTTTCATTGGTATAATTAATTCAAGATTGATGCTAGGATTTTATAAGCATAAATAATCGTAAAATTTGAGATTTAGGCAAGTTTTAATAGCAATTAGCGACTGGGAAGTTTAGGCGTCGCTAATTGTCAGATTATATTGGCTGAAATTCGTAAAATAGCTGTTACTAAAAAACCAAATTCTCTCGATACCTCATACCTAACAAAGGATGCCAATGACTACAAACGAATCGAAACCAGCTGTCAAAATTATTCCTCTAGGAGGCTTGCACGAAATCGGCAAGAATACCTGCGTGTTTGAAATTAACGATGAAATCGTTCTTTTAGACGCAGGACTTGCTTTTCCTACCGATGGGATGCACGGGGTTAATATTGTCTTGCCAGATACGACCTATCTGCGGGAAAATCAGCACAAAATTAAGGGCATGATCGTCACCCACGGTCACGAAGACCATATCGGCGGCATTCCCTATCACCTGAAACAATTTGATATTCCGGTTATCTATGGCCCGCGTCTGGCAATGGCCTTACTGCATGGGAAACTAGAAGAAGCCGGAGTCGCCAATCGCACGGAATTGAGAACGGTTCTCCCTCGCGATATCGTGCGAATCGGAAATTCATTTTTTGTGGAATTTATCCGCAATACCCACTCAATTGCCGATAGCTTTACCGTTGCGTTACATACCCCCGTTGGCGTGGTGATTCACACGGGTGACTTTAAAATCGACCACACTCCCGTGGATGGAGAATTCTTTGATTTGCAGAAACTGGCAGACCACGGGGAAAAAGGCGTTCTGTGTTTAATTAGCGATTCGACTAACTCGGAAGTTCCCGGTCAAACGCCTTCGGAAAGAGCGGTTTATCCCAATTTGGATCGGATTTTCTCCCAAGCAACGGGACGCTTGATGGTGACGACTTTCGCTTCTTCAGTCCACCGGATTAACATGATTTTGGATTTGGCGAAGAAGCACAACCGCATTGTATCTGTCGTCGGTCGGTCGATGCTGAACGTGATTGCCCATTCTCGCAATTTGGGTTATATCAAGTGCGAAGATAGTCTGCTGCAACCTTGGAATATTGCTCGCAACTTGCCAGATGAAAAAGTTTTAATCTTGACAACAGGGTCTCAAGGGGAACCCCTGGCGGCTTTAACTCGGATTGCCAATCAAGAACATCCCCACATTAAAATCAAGCAGGGAGATACGGTAGTATTTTCGGCTAACCCAATTCCGGGGAATACGATCGCCGTGGTCAATACGATTGATAAACTGATGATCCAAGGCGCTAACGTGGTCTACGGTAGGGAAAAAGGGATTCACGTTTCCGGTCACGGGTGTCAGGAAGACCAAAAGCTGATGATAGCTCTGACTCGCCCCAAATTCTTCTTACCCGTCCACGGGGAACACCGAATGTTAGTAAAACACGCCCAAACTGCTCAAAGTATGGGCATTCCGGCGGAAAATATGGTGATTGTGGACAATGGCGACATAGTTGAGTTGTCGGAAGATAGCATCGCCATCGGGGGTAAGGTTCCTTCTGGGATTCAATTGGTGGATAACGCGGGAGTTGTCCACGATAATGTTCTCAAGGAACGCCAGCAATTGGCAGAAGATGGGGTGGTAACGGTTGCAGCTGCTATAGATTGGGAAGGTCAGCTGGTTGCTAAACCCGAAGTGCATTTGCGCGGTGTGGTGACTTCCGTCGAGCGAAGTCTATTACAAAAGCTAGCCCAAACGACAATAGCAGATATTTTGCGCGATCGCTGGACTGAATTCGCCCGCAGCTTCGATACTGAAGAGTTAGACGTTGATTGGGTAGGCTTGCAAGAGCATATCGAACAGGCGCTACAGCGTTTAGTTCGTCGCGAACTTCAAAGTCGTCCCTTACTCGTCTTCTTGATGCAAACGCCGGAAGCACCCCCGGTTAAAGTTACCGGACGCCGCCGACGCGCTACCGCCAGAGTCGCATCTTAAAGAGGACGCGGAGACTGGGAGACAAGGGAGACGCGGAGAGAGCTTGTAATATTCCCCGCGTCCCCGTGTCTTTGCTTCCCCCTGTCTTCTTACTCAAACCCCCTGTATAGTCGGTTATTTCGCCCAATTCCCCTGGTTTTCTCTACGCCGCTACATCTGCCAAAATGGCTCAATCCTTTCGCGGAACTTGCTAGAATTGCCACATGTCCCTATACTTAGGCTTGCACTCAACAAAATTCCGTAAAACTACGCAAGCCAAAATGCGGGATTTTGGTCACCATGACATTGTTGCCTCAAGGTAGAGGCGACGAATCAATCCTGAGTGGGAAGCCCCAACGCTTTTCCCAGTTCAAAAATAGGCCAAACGGCAGTACCCATCCGGTAAAGCCATCTGTGATGCTGTAGATAACCATCAGAGGAACGCACTCCACTGATGGGAACAATAGGAGACAAAAAATGACGAAGCTAACTTATTATAGCATAGAAAATCCGAACTTAACAAGCTGGGTGTGGATTGCCCCAGCAAAGAATACCGCCAAGACGAATCAGCAGGGTTATAGTTCAAAGAAACGCTTCGATTTGCTGCAACCGCTGCGCCAAATGCTGGATAAAGTAGAGGTGCGCGATCGGGAATTGGCTCACCGCTTATGCGAAATGATTCCATCTCAGTGTCCGTTCGAGCAGGACGTTAAACTGTTTGGTCGTACATTATTTCACATTCCACCGATGTGTAAGCTCAACCCACTTTACGAAGAAGTTGTGGCGCTGCGTTTCCGGGCGTTGTGCTATCTGGCAGATGAATGCGGCGAGGACGTGAGTTGCTACTGCTAGGAACCTGCTAGGCAAGTCGAGTTGGCTTCCCACTCAAAGGCTATTTCGGCTGGATGTAGAAAACTAATTGATTTAATGCATTAGTTCGTTACAATTGCTGATGCAGGACGCTTGTGGCATCGCTCAGGAGAGGGACAGGAAGGAAGATAGGTAGTAGTAGGGGCACTGCATCTATAATATGATGTCCGTTAGCAATGGAAGGCCAAGTATTTTTGACGGGAGTAGGGGCGGGTTTTCCCGCCATCACCTTTGTTTCTGTGAAAAATTGTTGAGCAAGGAAAGAGATCTAGGTCGAAACCCGGTTTCTGGTATCGTTAAACGAAGGCCAAGTATTTTTGACGGGAGTAGGGGCGGGTTTTATTAAGGACTTAGGCACGCGGGGGCAAAAACAAAGGTGATGCGTCAATCTCGCGACTCTACACCCACGATTTTTCGGATAGCCCTTTGTTTTTTTGCGTCAGGGGTTTCTGTGAAAAATTGTTGAGCAAGGAAAGAGATCTAGGTCGAAACTTTGGTGATGGCCTCGTTAAAGCGGCCCCTTCTAGCTAAAATCTCCTTTCAAACTCAATTACTGCTCTTGTATCGCCAGAAAAATCAGTGGAACCGCGTAAGAGAAACTCGTTATTAATTCGATAGCGCAAGTTGAATTGAGTCGGCTGATTGCTGGTTAAAATCCTCAACACCGAAGCGGATAAATTATTAGTAATATCAATCCCAGCTTCTGCTGCTAAACCTAGCGTTGAGTTACTTTGGTCGCGACCGCGTTCGGAAGTAATCGCTGTGGGAAATATCCGCAATTCACTTAAACCGATAGCTTGACCAATTGAACTAATTGTGCTTTGAAGACCGGGCAATATGACCGATCCGGCTAAGTTAGCAAGTCCCAAACTACTCTCGGTTCCCTGTCCTAAAGTTTGAATAAATCCACCACCAATTAAGGATACAATTTCCTCACGGGTGCGCTGTGGATTGCTGGTTAATTCCAGGTTATCAGTAATTTGACTCGCGGGGCCAATAATTGTGGCTTGAATGCGAACCGTCCGCAATGCACCTGCATCGGTAGAAAGGTCGTCGCTAATTTCTGAGGCGACGTTGGTAGAGGGAAGGCGACTGCGGGTGACTTCTGGAACGGTAGTTGTTAACCGCACATTCAGCAGCGGATCGAGTTTTCTGTCGGGGGTAAATTCAGCGGTATTATTGTAACCTCGTGCTAGGTTAAATTGGGCGGCAAATAGATTCACTTGACCGCTTTCTAGTCGGATGATACCGTCAGGTTGAATGTTGTTTAAAGAGCCATTTATTGTTAGATTACCTCTGGCTTGGAAGCTGAGAATCGGAGGTTGGGCAACTTCTACACCCCGCCCTAAAGTTAACAGTAAATTATTGAATTCTGGGATAATATTGCCCTCGCCACCCGTACCACTTCCACCCGCAGCAGGCGTACTCCCATCCCCAGTTTGGGACAAAAACACCCTACCATTGGTTAGTTCTACGCTGCCGCCAATTGTGGGAGGGTTATCGGGGTTTAAAGCCGTGCCGGTAATTGCCACATTACCATTTGCCTGACCTTGGTACAGCCCTCTGAGATTGAGCGCCAGTTGGTTTAAAGTGACGGTAAGTGGATTTGCTGCATCGGGGTCGTTACGCGAAAGCGGACTGGTAATGGGTAGAACTCCGCCTACAACTACTTGTCCTTGACTATACTGACCTTGTAGGGGTTCTTGGCGAGAGATGATGATGCGATCGCGTTCAAATCGCACCGTCCCGGTCACGTTTGTTAGCGGTTGCCCTTGCAGCAGTTGCGCGCGCAAGGTAGCATTTTGTACCGTCGCAAACCCCGTAGGTACGGGTTGTTGCAGGGTTCCTCCCACTTGCAGTTGTAGTTGTCCGACACCGGATACCCACTCGACTTGTCTTCGGGTGAATAAATTTAATAATGCCAAGCCTTCATTTTGCAAGCTTACGTCTAAGGTGATGCGATCGCTATCCGGTTTAACCGCAGCAAAAGGCAATTCGTAAGGCACGCTACCTCTAATATTAATCGGTTCTGGCTCCGCCACCAATACTTGCGATTGAAAGTCCAATCGGGCATTATTGTAATCGAAATCGGCTCGTGCAGATTGCACCTGAGTTTGATTGAGAGTTCCTCCGACTAATTCTAAATTGCCGCTGACTTGCGGGTTGGCTAAATTGCCGGATAATGTGGCGTTTGCATGCAAATTTCCGGTCAAGTCGAAGGGTAAAGGCACAAAATTTCTTAGCACCGCGACGGGGAAGTTTCTCACTTCTAATTGTCCTGCTTGTTGCTGCAATCCCAAGTTACCGGAAAAGGCAAGTAGGGATTGTTCTGTTTCAATTCGCAACGGGGAAACGGTAAAGATTCCATTGGCAAAACTGCCTTGGGCGATAACGCGGTCGAGGTTAATTCTATATTCATCCAAGCGCCAATTTTGACCTTGGAGGTTGTAGCTTAGCCGTAAATTTCTTAACCCGGATGGCGAAGCATTGGCAACTTCGATGCTACCGCTAAAAGTTCCGGTTAATTTCTCTAAATCGTCCAAGGTAGGTAGGGGGGAAGCTTGACGGGCGATTTCCCGTTGTTGTTGTCGCAATGCTTCAATTTCGGAAAAGCGACGCAGTTGGTTTTGCAGGCTTTCTCCTGGTACGCCTACTGATGGTAATTGCACTGCTGCTGCTCTAGCATAACGTTGTCCGCGACTTGGTTGGAAGTCTAATAAATTAAACAACCGGGCGACTTTTAAAACTTCTTGAATATCGCCTTGGGTGACTTGAATTATCCCGTCAAATTCAGGTCCAGCAGGCGTTTGAATTAAACGTCCTGTAAAAGCATATCGACTATCGCCCCGCTGCAATTCACCGCCGGTAATTTCTAATCTGCCGTTGCGATAGTTGAAACTACCGCCTGCTACTTGATATCCCGTGAGTTTGCCTATTTGGGCGTTTGAGAGTGCAACGTTATTACCAGAAACGCTAAAGTCATTGAAGTTGAGGGTAAAGTTTCCGGAGACGGTTCCCGCAACTTGTTGGTTTGCTAATGCAGGCGGTAGCGTAACCGTATTTCTTACCAGTTCTATCGGCAAGTTTCGCAGGTTGGCGATTAATTCATCGCCTTGCATTCTGCCTTCTGCTACAGCACCATCCCGTTGGATTAAGAAGGTTTCTGGACGGTTATTGCGGTCGAGTTGGAGGGCGATTCTGTCTCTTGTACCGGCTAAATCTAATCCGACGCCTCTGCCTTGCCCGGTTTGTATATTTCCCCGCAAAGGCGATTCAAAGGCTAGGTTATTTACGACTAAATTTCGCAGTTCTAATTGCCCATTGACGTTGGGATTGGTTAGGGTTCCCGATACGCGCCCGGAAAAGTCGGCACGGCCTGCTAATGCTATATTATTGGGGAGATTTAAAGGCAATGAACGCAAGTTCAAATCCTGCGCCGCCACATTTAAATCGAAGTTCCCAATTTGCGGCGTTCCGGCTGGATTAAATCTCACCGCAACGACTCCTCTAGCATTTAATCCCGGTGCGGTTGCTTGCTGAATTTGCAACTCGTTTCCGTTCCAGGAAAAAGTGGCAGCTAATGCGCCATCTATCGGGCCAATTCCTTCAGAAAAATTGGCAGTTCCTGCAACTTGAATATCTGAAGGACTGAAGGAATTAACCTTACCTGCTAACTGGATATTTTCTCCGTTGAGTTGTCCGCGTAATTGATTATTAATTCGGCTTAATTCGATGCCGGAAACATTGGCAACCGATGCTTGCCAACGACCTTGGTTTAATTGTGCTTGTTGAATTTGGACGCTGCCGCCTGCAATATTTAAGCTGCCTCTCCCTGAGGCTTGAATATCTTTGGGTTGGAATGAGTCTAGGCTACCGGCGGCTTGTACTTGACCGCTGAAGGTTGCTGGTAAACGATTGGGTAGGGTTGTTAAACGATGCAATTGGAGATTAGAGGCTTCAAAGGCAGTTTGCCAACGACC
>NZ_JBHFNP010000203.1:0-3084 GCF_041929235.1 Microseira sp. BLCC-F43 | reverse complement strand
TCGTCAGTCAGGAATTTATCGAGTTTACTGTCAGAGGAGAGTTGCTTATTCATGAAAGTTTACTCCTGTTAAATTCGGGATTGGGAGTTGATAAAATTAGGTTTTTGAGTCAAGCGAGTTCGCTCGTCATGACTCAATGTCCCACAGATCGTCAGGGTGCGCTCGCGTGGCGCTGTCCTGCTTCTGTCTATAACTCCGGTCAAACACCCAGGGTTTTATGCAAAACGCCAAATATTAATTTATGTAAATAATGCCGAAAACTCTGGCTGTTGAGGCTGAGTAACGCTCGTAGGTGTTTATTCTGGATATGGGGAGGAATGACAACAAATTATGAAGGATTTATGACAAGTGGCGCTGTAAGTGGTAACAACGGATACTTTTGTCATCTGACCTCTGCCAGTCACAGGCGAATGAGTAAAGTAGTCTTGAGCTTGGGACATGGTAACTTGCAAAACGGCTTTCCCGCCGTGACGGCGCAGCTTTGGGAGGCGACTTCCACCCCCTCGATGCAGTTTATAGGGAGTTTACCACCAGCACCAGAAATTTCCTCACTCTACAAAGATTGGCAGTTGCAGTATTCGGCGTCTTATCAATGTTTAGATTTGCTCCCGCGCCTCGAACTACTCGATTTTCCGGAAGATGTGCCTGACGAGGCTGGGTTTTCCTCTGAAAAGTTTAACGATTTATGCCAGCAGTTTTCAGATAAAATCAATGATTGGCTAAACTCGCAACAGTTTTGCCACATTAACAATCGATTACGAACGCACTTAGGTCATTTAGAGGAAATTCGATTCATTATTGAAACCGATGATAAACTGTTGCGGCGACTACCCTGGCATCTGTGGAACTTTTTTGAGGATTATCCCAATGCGGAAGTGGCTTTGAGTGCGCCAGAGTATATATCAATCACCAGAACGCCGAGCAAAAAAACAGGCGATAAAGTCAGAATTTTAGCCATACTTGGCAATAGCAAAGGCATTAATATTGATCGGGATAGGAGTTTTTTAGAGAAATTACCTGAGGCGGAAGTAAAATTTTTGGTAGAACCGGAGCGAGCGCAACTGAATGACCAACTTTGGGCTGAACCTTGGGATATCCTGTTTTTCGCGGGTCATAGTTTTAGTTTTTCAGATGGGAAAAGCGGGCGAATTTATATTAATCAAACTAAGAGTTTAACCGTTTCGGAACTGAAATATGCGCTCAAAAATGCGAGAGAACGCGGTTTGAAGCTGGCAATTTTCAACTCCTGCGATGGTTTGGGGTTGGCGCAAGCACTGTTCGATTTGCACATTCCGCAAACGATTGTAATGCGAGAGCCGGTTCCGGATGCGATCGCTCAAGCTTTCTTAAAGTATTTTATAGCAGCTTTTTCGGGTGGAAAATCTTTATATACTGCGGTAAGAGAAGCACGACAAAGACTGCATGGACTGGAGGAAAAATGTCCTTGTGCGAGTTGGTTACCAGTCATTTTTCAGAACCCCGCTCTTGAACCACCAACTTGGCAAGATTTGTTACCGCCCAGCGAAAATACGATCCCCCCCTGCCCCCCCTTACCAAGGGGGGGATGGATGGTGCTGGTAGCGAGTGTGGTAGTAACTGGCTTGGTGATGGGTGTGCGACACCTGGGAATGCTTCAGCAATGGGAGTTGCAAGCTTTCGATCATCTAATGCAGTTGCGACCGATTGAAAGCCAAGATCCGCGTTTGTTGATAGTCACAATTGATGAAGCGGATATTCAGTATCAGAATCGGATGAAAATGAAAATGCGCTGGTCGCTATCGGATAATGCACTCGCGCAATTATTGAAAAAATTAGAACAGTATCAACCAAGAACTATCGGTATTGATATTTATCGCGATTTTTCTGTAGACCCCGATTATCCAGATTTAGCAACTCGCTTGCGGCAAGACGAACGCCTGTTTGCTACATGCAAAGTTTCTGCACCTGAAGATGGCGCACCAGATGGCAATCCCCCCCCGCCTGAAGTTCCCAAAAAACGTCTGGGTTTTAGCGATTTTGTGGCAGATGATGATGAAATTGCCCGTCGCCATTTGTTGCATTTAATGCCTCCTCTAACATCTCCTTGTGCCGCAGATAATGCCTTTAGTCTCCAGATGGCACTTCATTATTTGAATGCACAAGGCATAGAGGCCAAATTTACGAAGCAGGGGGAATTGCAAATGGGCGATGTTGTTTTTAAGAAATTAAAATCCCAATCTGGCGGTTATCAACGAGTGGATGCATCGGGTTATCAAGTGTTGCTTAATTATCGTTCTCTGGCTTCTTTACAAAACATTGCCCCCCAGATTTCTCTCAGAGATATTCTGAATAACCGGATTAACCCTGAATTAAGCGAATCTGTGAAAAATCGTATCGTCCTGATTGGCGTTACTGCGCCAACTACTGCCGATCAATGGAAAACTCCCTTCAGCGTTAATGCGCCGCCCAATCAAACCCGAATACCAGGAGTGTTTGTGCAAGCGCAGATGGTGAGTCAGATTCTCAGTGCTGTTTTGGATCGTAGACCTTTGTTATGGTGGTGGCCTCAATGGGTGGAAGTTTTTTGGGTATGGGGATGGGCGTTGGTGGGAGGAATGCTAGCACTGTGCATTCGACAGCCACTGGGTCTTGGATTAGCCGGAGTTGTCACTTTAGGAATGCTTTTTGGGATTTGCTTTATCATCTTTACAGCAGCTGGGTGGGTGCCGTTCGTTCCATCGGCGTTGGCTTTATTAGCGACTGAAGTAGCATTAGTGTGGTGGTCTACAAGGAGTTCGCTTTTTGTCAATAACAGTAGACCTTTGGATGCTGAATTATGGCTAGGAAGAAGTTTGTTTTCCAGGAAGTGAGATTGGGTTTTGCCATCGCTTTAGCACTCGCTACTTTTATAGCGGATTGCAGTCGTATGAGGTACACCTTCGTTTGTGTAGCGGCACCCGAAAGGGGGCCCCGAAACCAAAATCCCGCTTTTTCAACGGTTTTTTTTTAACGCTTTTCCGTTCCTTTTGTTTCGCGCCCCCAAAATGGGTCCCGATACACAAACGAAGGTGTACCTCATACGACTGCAATCCGCTATAAAAGTAG
>NZ_JBHFNP010000202.1:0-11292 GCF_041929235.1 Microseira sp. BLCC-F43 | reverse complement strand
TTTATTTTTTTTTTTAACACCAAAAAATTATCCTTTTTTTTTTTTTTAATTTGTTTAAAAATTTTTATTTATTTTTTTTAAATTTTTGTTTTGGTACCCCCACCCTGAGGGGCCCCGCTACACAAACAAAGCGAAAACGCTTTCCCTCACAAGGGCTGCAAGCCGCTGTAAAACAATCATGGACATAAGATTAGCATCCCAGTATTCTATACACAACAGAAAACAAGTAGAAGCAAGTGAAAAAGCAGGATGTTACTGCTGCCTTAGTATCTTTTCACCTGAAGAAATATCTGATTACTGCGATGACGGTACGACCGTACTTTGTCCCAAATGCGGTATCGATAGCGTGCTTGGTTCGCAGTCAGGATATACAATTGATTTAGCAACTCTAAAAAAATTGAAGCAATACTGGTTTTGAACAACTGTAGGGTGCGTCAGGCGCATAGAATTAGTCAGTTTATACCAATGGATTAACGGTCTGCGCCTGACGCACCGCCAGGAATGGTGCTACAAATTTAAAATTCACTAATATCAATGAACTGATTGTCGGGCAGATTCAAGGATTTATGGCAAGTAACGCGATCTTCCTTTTCCCCAGCGATTACTTCAATCCTAAGAAGGTTGATGAGATGTACCTCGACCAGGTTGCATCGCTTTCCGATGCGGGATTCGACACCGCTGCTATCTCTTTGGAATCGTTGGGGAATAGTTCACCAAAGATTAGCCCAATCCTTTCCCAAAGCGCAGAAGTAATTTACAGGGGGTGGATGCTCTCACCCTCAAATTATGAGTTGTTGGTTAGTGCCATAGAGAGCATGGGGGCTAGTGCTTTTACTTCACTAACTGAATACTTAAACACGCATTACCTGCCTTCCTGGTATCCTTTAGTTGCCGAGCTGACACCAGAAACAAAGTTCTATTCGATTGATGATGACTTAGAAACTGAGTTGGAAGCATTAGGTTGGGAACGTTTCTTCATCAAAGATTACGTTAAGTCCCTGAAAACCTCAGTCGGAGCAATTATCGATCGACCCTCCCAGATTGGAACAGTTATTGCCCAAATGCAAAAGTTTCGAGGAACGATTGAAGGTGGTATTTGTGTACGACGAGTTGAAGAGTTTGTCCCCGAATCCGAGCAGCGTTACTTCGTTATCCGTGGCAAAGCGTTTGCAGCTTCTTTAGGCGAAGAAATTCCTAACATTGTTGAGGAATGCGCCCTGAGAATTCAAAGCAAGTTCTTCTCTGTGGATGCGATCGATCGTGAAGATGGAGTCAAGAGAATTGTCGAAATTGGTGACGGGCAAGTGTCGGATTTGGTTGGATGGTCTGCTGAACGTTTTGCACAACTTTGGGCCCATGACAGGTGACGCATCATTCATGTTAGATTGGTCGGGTAAGTACTAGAAGGTTTCTGGTGGTTATGAGCTTCAGTGATGTAAGCTGCTACGCATCTAATTTTACAGTCAATTTTTCTGAGATTCTTGTGGGATGGGCATGCAAGCCCCGTCTCTTTATTCGATTTAAATGCAAAGCAGCTGAGTCGAGGCAATCAAGAGTCTTTCTACCGAAGAAAAGCAAGAAATTCAATTGCTGTTGAAGCAGTACCTACGGGAAGAACGTCGCGAACAGGAACAAAACGGTGAATTAAAGTTTTCCTCCAATATGAATGAACTGAGACAAATGATCGAGGAGTGATGGTGCAGGTTAGCTTCATATCAAATCCGGTTGCATCGGAATGATCGGCCTTTCTTGGTAATTGCTAATTGCCAGCTTGCTAATTGCAAGAAAAGCCCCTACAGGTCGTAATTACGATGCAACGGTCAACGATATCAGTTAGTCATTCCGACCTGCTTTCAACGGTGAAGAACAATTAGATTAATCGGGTCTGGCGAGCGCAATCAGTGTCTAATTGCGCTCGCAACAGCCAAAAATATCCAGGACTTACGCACGACAAACCTATCACCTTTGTTTCTGCCTAGATCTTTAGTTCCTTGCGCGACGATTTTTCAGAGAAACTTTGGTGTTTGCGTCAGTCCTGAATATCCTGTGAAAAGCCAGGGTAGTTAGATTAAGCTATAGCCTCGATCGTGCTGGTTAATGTTGCTATTGAGGGTCGCCACAGATATAATCGGCTCTTGCCCAACCTCGGCTGCCATTGTGGAAAACATTCCACCAATAGAAACCATCAGAGCCATATTGTCCGCGAATCAAGCCAATAGTTTGCCCATTGCGAATCTCTTTAATCTTGGGATATTGCTGTCCTGGACCAGTCCGCAGGGACAGGCGACCATTTCTCGTGTCATTTGTACAGACACGGGCGTAGCTTTGCACATCTGAGTTGCGTGCGGTATCTGTCGGTCCAAGTCCTGGTCCTACCTGTGCTTTAATAGGTAACGCTACAGATAGCATTAGCGTGCTAGTTATTAAAGTTTTTAGCACTGTAGTTTGAAGCATAGTTTTATCCTTGTGTGTGAGTAAAGTGAGCGAACCGATCAACTACTGAATATTGACTTGGAGATATTTGGGTCGATAGATGCGAACGTAGTTCAACAAATCGTCCAAGTCCGATTTATTGGTTAGGGCAATGCACCCTTCTGTCCCGTCTTCCCCATTGTTTTTTTCAAAGGACGGGTCATAATGAATCCCCAATGCTGAACGATTAGTACGAAATAAAGGTTGGATCGGCAAGAAACGTCCGCCAACCTCTGGACTGGTTCCACGCACAGCCGATCTGGCGACTGCGTACAAACCATCTGGCAAAGGCGCTTGCGTACCTGCTTGGTGGCGATTGCGATTTTGGCTATATGCCCGTCCGCTTACGACGGCATAAGTACGGATTAGCTGCCTATTAACATAGAGATTCATTTGATAAAGCGGGTTGCCTTGGGCGTTAGTTCTTCCCATCGGCGTTAGAGTCATGTAGCTACCTTGCTGAACTAACTCCTGTGAATTTGCGCCGTGGAGTTGGCTTCCCTCAAGGGGTACGGGATTTTCAATTTGCGACTCGTTACTAGCGGGTACCTCGACTGAAACAGGTTGACTGTTCTCTAAGATCGGGGCAGAATTCCACTGTTGTCGCTTTCTTGTAGTCAAATTATCAGCGGGTAGCTGACTGCTAACCCTGGGCTTTGCCTCAGTCAATTGTGGGCTTAATTCCTGCACAACAGGAGCGGAACATCCTGCGAATGCAACACAAATTAAGGGGGCGAACGCAAGTTCTTGAAGTTTGGAAAAAATCATTATAGTTTGGATAGGAACTACCCCACGTTCACGTTGTTTTGAGAGATAAAATTCAGCGAAACTTTGCCCAGGCGTACCTGAGTTAAGCCAGTCTGATATCTGGCAGTATTGAGCCAATGGATTATTACTTGTTTTGGCGATCCATTCTGCGCTAAGGCAGATGCACAGATACTAACCCAAGTTGCTAGTTATAACTATCGTGGGTTGCTCGCATTGCTCATCGCTAATTGCTAATTGCTGATGGGAATATTTTTCGGTTCTACCATTAGCCATTAGCTATTAGCCATTAGCCTGTCTTCAGCCCTAAAAAGATAACTAGCAACTTGCGTTACTAAATTACTAGGGATTTAGTACCGTTTTCCTGCCAAAGGAAACGTAAGTATTTGTAGATGCTAAAAACTTGTATAGCGAAACAGAGATTACTTAGTTAGTCAATCTCTCGTTAGCCAGACTTACGTTGACTACCTACTCAGACGTTCCCACTATGAGTTTGGGATGTAATGCACTTTAACCTTGAAAACTTTAGGTAAGTCTTGGCTTTTTCCTGAATTATCTGTAATTCAATGATAGAAATTTCCTACCGATACTGTCGGTACTTTTTAAAGATTCTTTACTTAAACTTTAATAAACCAAAGCTTGTGGTAAGTTTCTGTGAAGCACACCCTATATTTTCCAAAACGGGTGCTTGTTTAATCTGCAAAAACGAGTGGAGTGATGCAACTAGGAAACCTAACCGACTACCCCTACCCTTCCTTCCGACGAGTAACGATCGGAAAGCGGGGTGCTGTGGCGACAAGTCAACCCCTGGCGACTTTAGCAGGGATGGAAATGCTGTTAGCTGGGGGAAATGCAGTCGATGCAGCTATTGCAATGGCGATCGCACTCACCGTAGTTGAACCCACCTCCAATGGTATCGGTGCGGATGCCTTTGCGTTAGTCTGGGATGGGAAACTCCACGGCTTAAATGCTTCCGGAAAAAGTCCCCAATCTCTTACTTTAGAATTATTCGCCGAAATAATACCCGAAACGGGTTGGTTACCCGTCACCGTACCGGGTGCGGTATCTGCTTGGCGCACTTTATGGGAACGTTGGGGAAAGTTACCGTTTGAGCAATTATTTGCACCCGCGATTCGATATGCGGAGTCAGGGTTTCCCGTTTCTCCAGTCACCGCACAAGCTTGGAAACGCGCGGAAAGAGTTTTCTTACCCTTGACTGCAAAGGAATTTGAGCCGTTTAAAGCCGTATTTTTTCCCCAAAACCGCGCACCAGAAGCGGGGGAAGTGTGGGGAAGCAAGTTACATGGGAAGACTTTGAGAGCGATCGCATCCTCTGGCGGCGAAAGTTTCTACAAAGGCGAACTTGCCGAAAAAATCGCTAATTTTGCCGCAGAAACCGGCGGTTTACTAACAGTTTCAGATTTGCAAAACCATCAAGCAGATTGGGTAGAACCAATTGCAACGGATTATCGCGGACTAACTGTCTGGGAACTTCCCCCCAACACCCAAGGAATTGCTACTTTAATCGCTTTAAATATTTTAGAAGGGTTTGATATTGCCAAATATCCCCGCGAATCGGTTGCAAGTTATCACCTGCAAATCGAAGCGATGAAACTGGCTTTTGCAGATATTCATCGTTACGTTGCCGATCCTCGTTATATGGATGTTTCGGTTGCTTCTTTGTTGGATAAAACTTATGCAAAGTCGCGCCGAAGTTTGATTGCAGAACGAGCCATTTCCCTCGCAGAACCAGGAATTCCCAAAGGCGGAACCGTATATCTAGCCGCCGCCGATGGGGAATTAATGGTTTCTTTTATTCAATCTAATTACGAAGGATTTGGTAGCGGAATTCTTGTCCCCGAAACAGGCATTGCACTCCACGATCGCGGCGCATGTTTTACTTTAGAATCGGGACATCCGAATCAAATTGGTGCAGCGAAGCGTCCTTTCCATACAATTATCCCCGGTTTTCTTACCCAAAACGATCGACCATTAGGGCCATTTGGTGTCATGGGAGGGCCAATGCAGCCCCAAGGACACTTGCAATTGGTGGTGAATATAGCTGATTATGGCATGAATCCCCAAGCCGCTCTAGACGCTCCTAGATGGCAATTTATCGCTGGAAATCGGGTCATTTTAGAACCGGCGGTATCTGAAGAAATAGCACAGGCGCTGATAGATAAAGGACATGAAATTCTCATCAGTACAAATAGTTGGCTATTTGGAAAAGGTCAAATTATCTTGAAACAAGGGGACGTTTTTGTTGCTGCATCAGAACCCCGTGCAGATGGGATGGCGCTAGCATGGTAGTAGGTGAAATGGTGCCGTACTCTGCTTGCTAACGCACCCTACGAATAGAGCTATCAATTCAGGGAAAAACTATGCTTTTAGATGTTCGCCTTTTCACCGTTAAAGAATATCACTGCATGGCGGAAGCTGGTATTCTCGCTCCAGATGAACGAGTTGAATTACTAGCGGGACACATTATTAAAATGGCAGCAAAAGGAACCCCCCACAGTGCAGCAACGACTCGCACAGAGAAGCTACTGGAAAATCGTTTGGGAGAGCAGGTTTTGGTAAGAGTACAAGAACCTGTTCGGTTAAACGATCTTTCTGAACCAGAACCAGACATTGCTGTTTTAATACCCGATCCTTTATACTACGAAGACCACCATCCTACGCCATCAGAAGTTTATTTGATTATAGAAGTGGCAGATACAAACCTCGATCGCGACCTCAATTTCAAAGCTGGAATATACGCCCAGTCTGGGATTGCAGATTATTGGGTGTTAGATGTAAGCGATCGCCAACTCCACGTCTTTCGCGAACCGAGTCAAGATGGGTATCAAAATGAGATAATTCTTTCAGATAATCAGACTGTTTCGCCTTTAGCTTTTCCCAATTGTATCGTTACGGTTCGAGAAATGTTGCGACCCATTCCATAATAATTATTCAAATCAAGATATGTTGAAAAAACTGAGGGGTGGATTTTTAATCGGTTTGGGTTATATGCTGTCGCCCCTATCTTGGTGGAACGATTTGTTTTTTAACCTGCCCATCGCATATCTTTTTGGCTATCTCGTCAGTTGGGTGGCACCCGATTTGTTCTTAACCTTTACAGTTGTTGGTTACTGGATTTCTAACGTTTTGGGGATTTTAATGATGCAAATGGGTGCGATGGATATGTTCTTCAATCGGCAAAAAAATAATATCAAAAAGGATTTACTGATTGGATTGGGTACTTCGACTGCTTATACTCTTCTTATCTTGGCGCTGATTTACTTTCACGTTCTTGAATTACCTGTTTTTTTAACCAGTAATTAGGTAACCATAAATAAACTGAACATGGGGCAGGCACCGACGCCCACCCGACAAGAAATCTGAAATACTTTCTGGTGGGATGGGCATTCTGCCCGCCTCACAGCTTACATAACTATTTTCACTTTATTTATTTGCACCTACTTAAATAAATATTGTTGGCAAAATGCTATCGCCGTTGATAAGTCACCCGTTTGTTGCGGATAGTCGATAAATGGACGGTCAATTATTATCAATGGCACGCCTAATTCAGCCGCCACCTTTCGCTTCACATCTTCTCCTCCAGGCGCACCCGAAGCTTTCGTTACCACCATCGAAATTTCCCACTGACGCCATAAAGCTGTTTCTAAATCGGCAGAAATAGGCGGGCGCAAGGCAATTATCCGCTCGGGTGTAAATCCGGCTGCTAATGCTGCTTCTATTGATACCAAAGATGGTAAAATACGCGCAAATAAAGTCGCTTTTTCTTGCCAAGAACGAAACAGGGGTAAGTATTTATAACCGACAGTCAACAACACTCGCTGTTTTTCTAAATAATTGCCAGTAACAAGCGTCTCGCAGCTATCTAATTGAATGGTAATTGGTAATTGGTAATTGGTAATTGGTAATTGGTAATCAAGTATTTCTTCTCCCCGCGTCCCCGCGTCTGGGCGTCCCCGCGTCTTCCCATCTCCCCGCCTCCCCGCGTCGCCGCCTCCCCGCGTCTTCCCATCTCCCCGCGTCTCCCTCTCCAAACAAGGGCGTTCGTAGCGCAAATAGGGGATATTAAACTGGGTGCAGGCGGCGATCGCACACCGCGACACTTCCACCGCATAGGGGTGGGAGGCGTCTAAAACTGCGACGATATTATGTTCTTGGTAGAACATTTCCAGATCGGAAAGTGAAAGACGCCCTACCCAGACTCGCAGCAGGGGCGAGTTTGGATAGAGGGCGCGGGCGGCTTCTGTTGTGACGGTAATCGTGCAGGGTAAAGCCGCAGATGCGATTGCATCTGCGAGTTGAACGCTTTCTGTTGTACCACCGATGAGCCAGATGCGATCGCTCAGATACCTACCCCTTCAGCGCTTTGGTAAAGTTCTGACGATAGGATTTATTGGCGACGAGTAGAACGGGCCACAACAGGGACAAAACCAGCCGATTCGGTAAACTACGGCTAAAATTAGTCCGTTGAAAGCCCTTCCAAAACTTCCAGACGCCACCCGCGTAAACGATTAATAAAACCAAGATAATTAGCTTACCCATTGAACAACTCCGAGGAATTGACCCAATTTAGATTCAAGTATCTATTGACTGCTACACCACTGCCAGAGGGGTTTCCAGTTACGGTCGCCCAATTTATGGCAGCCTATATCTAGGTTAGCGAACAAAGCGCTGCGCCAGCTTGCGGTGCGATATGCCTCGCTTCGCTTCGCGAACGCCCATACCCAGATTGTATTATGGTTCAAACAGAGAAATTTTTCTAAACAATGACCGGGTTTCCTATAGTGGGCGCGGGGCACAAGCATACCCTACCTCTAGGGGATGAACAGTTCGCGCGCCGTTTATTAAATTTCAGGAACGTAGGAAACTAAAAGTAGAGTAGGTGCGGCAAGTGCGGAATTTACGCCTGTGGACAAGAAGATGCCGTCATCCTTGGTTGAAGCAGGAAGCTTTCCGTCAATTTAAGCGAAATGCTTGATTTGAGTAAGTTTTGTGCTGCACCGAACGCAAAATATTTGCAACGATCGTTGAGTATAAACCCCGAAGGAGGACTTATGCGAGCAGTGCTGATGGCTGGCGGTTCGGGAACTAGGCTGAGACCGCTGACTTGCGATCTTCCCAAACCAATGGTACCGATCCTAAATCGACCGATTGCAGAACATATTATCAATCTGCTCAAACGGCATCGCATCACCGAAGTAATTGCCACTTTGCACTACCTGCCAGACGTCATGCGCGACTACTTTTCTGACGGTAGCGACTTTGGCGTGCAAATGACCTATGCGGTGGAAGAAGACCAACCGTTAGGGACGGCAGGTTGCGTCAAAAATATTGCCGACCTGCTCGATTCTACCTTCCTGGTGATCAGCGGCGACAGCATTACCGACTTTGACTTAAACGCAGCGATTGAATTTCATCAGAAAAAGCAATCAAAAGCCACGCTCATACTAACCCGCGTGCCAAATCCGATTGAATTTGGCGTTGTGATTACCGATACCCAAGGGCGGATTCGCCGCTTTTTAGAAAAGCCTTCGAGTAGCGAAATTTTTTCAGATACGGTCAACACGGGAACTTACATCCTAGAACCAGAAGTGCTGGACTATCTCCCCGCCATGACCGAATGCGACTTTTCTAAAGATCTGTTCCCCTTGCTGCTGGATAAAGGGGAACCGATGTACGGATATATCGCCAGCGGTTACTGGTGCGATGTCGGACACCTGGAAGCTTACCGGGAAGCGCAGTACGATGCATTGCACCGCAAGGTAAAACTCGATTTTGCCTACCTTGAGCGATCGCCTGGTATTTGGATCGGTCAAAACACCTATATCGACCCCAACGCCCACATCGAAGCACCTGTAATTATCGGCGATAACTGCCGCATCGGGCCGAGAGCGATCGTGGAAGCGGGTACGGTGATCGGCGATAACGTCACTATCGGCGCCGATGCCAACCTGAAGCGCCCGATTGTCTGGAACGGCGCGATTATCGGCGAAGAAGCCCACCTGCGCGCTTGCACCATCGGTCGCGGGGCGCGGGTAGACCGGCGCGCCAACGTTCTGGAAGGGGCAGTTGTCGGGTCGCTGTCCAGCGTCGGAGAAGAAGCCAACGTCGCCCCCAGCGTGCGCGTCTGGCCTAGCAAGCAAATAGAATCCGGAGCAACTTTAAATATTAACCTGATTTGGGGTCAAACGGCTCAACGCAACTTGTTCGGTCAGCGGGGTGTATCGGGGTTAGCCAATATCGATATTACGCCGGAATTCGCCGTTAAACTGGGCGCGGCTTACGGATCGACCCTCAAACCCGGTGCCACGGTGGCAATTTCGCGAGATCAGCGCGGCATTTCCCGCATGGTCAGTCGCTCTTTAATTGCCGGGTTAATGTCTGTCGGCGTCCACATCCAAAACCTAGAAGCGACGGCTATCCCGATTACCCGCGCGGTAATTCCCACGTTAAACGTAGCCGGTGGCATTCACCTGCGGTTGCATCCAGACCGCGCCGACCATATTTTGATTGAATTTGTGGACTCGAAGGGCATCAATATTTCTAAAAGCCAAGAGAAAAAGATTGAAAGCGCTTATTTCAAGGAAGATTTGCGGCGAGCGCAAATTCACGAAATCGGCAACATGGCTTATCCTTCCCAAGTCATGGATACTTACAGCACCAAGTTTGAGCAGCACCTCAACGTGCAGGCAATTCACCACAGCAATTCTAAAGTGGTGATCGACTACGTTTACGCCGTTTCCGGCGCCATCCTGCCCCAACTGCTGGCAAAATTTGGCTGCGATGCGGTGGTTCTCAATGCCAGTTTGAATCAAACCGCCCTCGCCGGACCTGATCGGGAAACCTTGCTCGTGCAATTGGGTCATGTGGTGGAAGCACTAAAGGCATCTTTTGGGGTGCAAGTATCCGCCAACGGGGAACAGATGATTTTAGTCGATGACACGGGAATGTCGATTCGGGGAGAAATGCTCACCGCGTTGATGGTCGAGACGATTTTAACCAGTCACCCGCGCGGCACCGTTGTCGTCCCGATCCACGCTTCCTCAGCGGTGGAACAAATTGCCCGCCGCCACGATGGTAAAGTGATTCGCACCAAAGCTAACCCGACGGCTTTGATGGAAGCTTCTCAAACCTATCCCAATGTAGTATTGGGCGGTTCGGGAGAAATGGGGTTTATTTTCCCCCAACTGCACCCGGGTTTCGATGCCATGTTCTGCATTGCTAAATTGATTGAAATGCTGACAATTCAAGAGCGGCGCTTCAGTCAAATTCGCACCGAACTTCCCCGGGTTTACCACAAAACTGGCACGGTTCGCTGCCCTTGGACCGTTAAAGGGGCTTTAATGCGTCACCTGGTAGAAACCCACCCAACAGAAAATTTGGAACTGGTGGATGGCGTTAAAATTTGTAACTATCCTCACCATGACAACTGGGTGTTAGTTTTACCCGATGCAGGCGAACCGTTGGTGCATATTTTCGCTAACAGTAATGACCGGCAATGGGTGGATGAAACTTTGCGGGAATATCGCACGCGAGTTCAAGGGTTTATTGATGCCGAACAGGGCTTGGAAGAAATAAAATAGGTAAGGGGTAATCGGTAATGGGTAATGGGTAAAAACCAATTACCAATTACCAATTACCAATTACCAATTACCAATTACCAATTACCAATTACCAATTACAAGGTATGAACAGCTGCATTTTAATGGCGGAGATCGTTGACGAACCGCAACTGCGTTACACTCCTGATAACCAAGTACCCGTAGCGGAAATGGTGGTGGAGTTTCCCGGACTGCGCTCGGAAGAGCCGCCATCGACTTTAAAGGTGGTAGGATGGGGAAATTTGGCTCAGGAAATTAAAGAACGCTGTCATCCAGGCGATCGCGTGGTGCTGGAAGGTCGTTTGAGCATGAATACCATCGAACGCAAACCAGAAGGCTTTAAAGAAAAACGCGCCGAATTAACAGTCCAAAAGGTTCACTACCTGGAAGCAGATCGTAATTTTATCCCGGCTGAACCTGCATCGACTCCTGCTAA
>NZ_JBHFNP010000201.1:0-2302 GCF_041929235.1 Microseira sp. BLCC-F43 | reverse complement strand
ATCATGGCAATGGCGATGGAGTAATTGTTTATTAATCAGCGAGTCCTTACCTCCCAAGCTTTTAGGGATTTTGTGGTCGATTTCTAACAAATCTCCATCCATAAAGTTATGGCTACAATAGGCGCACTTACCGTTCTGTTGGTTCAAGAGTTTAGCTCTTGTTGCGTCCATTTCGGGGTGTTCTCCAAGGCGCGTACTCCAGTAGATTAAATCACCGTCAAATGGGCTTGATGAGCTTTTAACTTTACTATGCCTCACTATGGGCGTGTCGGCATGGTTTAGTAACCTGACGGGATTTTTCCCGTTCTGATTGGTCGCGAAGGTCATGGCATTATAATCTCGATCTTGGATTCTTTGCCAATACCTTTTGTACACCCATTGTTCGCTTTTATTTGTCTGACGTGATTTTCCCCAATTTCTTAGGATCCAGTACAGGAGATTATCCAGTAATTTGTATGTCTCCTTACTCACTGCTGTGCTGTAATAGTTCGACCAGCCTCGGATAATTGGGTTTAGTTTGCCAATTAGTTGTCCTTGATTGCACCCTGTCATTTTTTTTATGATGTCAGCCAGTTTTTTGTAGTGAGTCTGTACCTTTTCTTTTTGGGGCTTGATGAGAGTTTTGAACCCTTGTTTACTCTGATGTTTGCCTAATCCGTATTGGCGTACATTGAAGCCAAGGAAGTTGAATCCTGGCTTTTCCTCGCCCATCCTGTCCAGGGTATGAGCGATTCGGGTTTTTTCGGGTCGTAACTCAAGACCAATGTCATGCAAGAAGTTTTCCGCAACTTGCTTACAACGCATCAGAACTTCGTAGTCTTTATGGAGAATTACAAAGTCGTCAGCGTAACGAATTACCCCTAAATTGTATTTTGTGTTAGCGTTGGTCTTTATACAGCTTCTTACTGCTGTTTCCAGTCCGTGCAGGGCTATATTAGCCAGAAGAGGAGAGATAACTCCTCCTTGTGGTGTTCCTGCATGGGTTGGTTCCCATTGCTGATTTAGTAGGTATCCTGCCTTTAACCAAGATTTTACTTGGCGGCGTATTGCCGGGAAGCTATTGAGTTTTTCTAGCAATCGATCGTGATTGATTTGGTCAAAGCATTTTGCTATATCCGCATCTAGCACGTATTTTGGCTTCTTGCAGATGCTTTGAAATATTGCTTCCATTGCATCGTGACATGACCTTCCTGGTCTGAAACCAAAGGAATTTGGTTCAAACCGTGCTTCCCACTCTGGTTCCAAAGCCTGTTTGACCAGACCTTGAAGCGCTCTGTCGTAAATTGTGGGAATTCCGAGGGGACGTTTTTCCGCCTTTCCGGGTTTTGGTATCATTACCCAACGCGCGAGCTTTGGCTTTTGTACCTAGTTTCAGTGTTGCCACCAGTTCCAGGCGTTGTTTAGGCGTTAGGGATTTTATCCCATCCACTCCAGCCTTTGATTTACCCTGATTATCTTGTGTCACCCTACGGACAGCTAGACATTTAGCTGCAAAGGATTTCATCAGCAACTTTTGGAGCCGTCGCATTGTGCCAACATCGCCACGTTGACTTGCGTTGAATATTCTCCTTTGGAGGCGGTAGACATGACGATGGAATTTCTTCCAAGGTATGTTTTTCCAGTTCACCATGAGTTCAGTTTTTCTGACCACTGTTTTGAGTAATCCTCTTACTTGAAACTATTCAAATCGGTTAAACGTGAGTCTGTCTGCATATCTCAAGTGTTACCCTGAGCGTTGGCTTTTGACTCTATCTTTCCTATTCGCTGTTTGTGGTTAGCACCTACCTTTGGTTTCGACCTCCCAAAGGAACAGACGAAAGGTTACTTCGTTCCTGATAAACATTGTTTCGGACTTTTAGGACGCTACTGTCTGCGGGGGTGATTGTGAGGTATATCACGACTAGAATATGCCGCTTATCTTCACCCGTTGACTCGTTTTGTCTTTGGTGTATCAGCCTTGTTTCACCAATCTGGGATGACCACAGTTCTGGCTTCGCTTTCTTGCCTGTCCAATGAGTCCCTGCCAGATAACCTTATGTCAGGCTTATTTCGGGTTATCTTTTACCCTGCTTCACGGATTGATGGCTAGTCGCTACCGTGAGGGTATGGCTTTCATTCTTATACCAAGAGGGATGGGTTTGGATTTCTAGGTTACTTTCCTCACCATCATGTTTATCAAGTTGTCAAGGTTCTTGCCTTGCTAGCCATCCTCCGATATTCGGTTTCGGCTAAACGAATCGCACATTCATCCCCCACCAGAATCTTTGATTTGGTGGGGGCATTCTGCTGTTTCTAGGTAAAA